>JAUVYH010000144.1 GCA_030603165.1 Fidelibacterota bacterium | reverse complement strand
CAAATCTGCGGACTTTCTCCGGGTCCTTTCTTCCGTCGGGATCTTCCACACCGGTATGAACATCCACACCTGCCGGGCGAACTGCTACGATGGCTTCCCGGACATTTTCGGGAGTCATGCCGCCTGCCAGAATCACCGGTTTCGGTGATCGTTCCACCAATAATCCGCTGACATTCCAGTCGTGAGTTTTCCCGGTGGCGCCGGATGCTCCGGTTTCAGGATCAAAAGTGTCCGTGATAAAGACATCGACAAATTCCGAATATTGATTCACATCCGATAATAATTGATCCCGATTATCCCCGGAAACGATTAGGCTTTTAATGATCTTTATTTGTGGCGTCGACACTTTTATTTTCTGTAATTCTTGTACTTTGACGTGACCGTGCAACTGGACAATACCGGCTCCCAGGTCATTACAAAAATCAATCACGTCCTTCGCCTTGTTAAGATAGGTGATCAGCACGGCATGATGAGGAAAATTGATTGTCCGGATGATCCGGGCAGCATCCTTTTCGCTCAGGTCTTCTTTATTAACCGGCAGCCTCAGTGGAAATCCCAGGAACCCAACACCACTTGCCATCAGCATGTCGGCTTCGGCTTGATCGATTATCCCGGCAATCTGGATTGCATTTTTGAACATTTATACAGGTCTTCCTGTTTTGTATTTATGCAAAAGAAAATCATCCCAACAGGCTTCCGGTTCACAACTGAATGTCACCTCATCTTTCAGTGTGGGATGAATAATGCTCAGTGAACGGGCGTATAATGCGATTGCTCTTTCTGGAAATTTGATTTTCGATCCATAACGAAAATCACCGATAACAGGAAAACCTCTATGGGCGAATTGTACTCTTATCTGATGGTGCTTCCCGGTCAGCAAATCCACTTCAACCAACGAAACGGCATTCTTATAATCAAGACGCCTGAACGACAATTCCGCATTCGCCTCTCCTTTGACGATAAAGCTGTTAACCTCCCTGCGCTCAATCCGGTCAGACCAGCTTCCGCTTTCAGGCACTTGACCAGTGACGAGACACCGGTAAATTTTGCGGGTTTGTCTCTGTTGAAATTGCTTCATCAAGCGCCCGGCGGCTTTGGAAGTTCGGGCGAAGACCACAACACCCGATGCCGGTCGGTCCAAACGATGTACTAATCCAAGATAGACATTGCCCGGTTTTTGGTATTTTTTCTTAAGATAATCCCTGGCGATATCCAGCAGGGTCACATCACCGGTTTTATCGCCCTGGATAAGTATTCCCGGCGGTTTGCAAACCACCAACAGGTGATTGTCTTCATATACTATTTTTAAATTTTGGCTCTTGTTCATCGTAAATTAGCAATTCACGATAAATATAGGCATTTGCAGTTATTTTTAAAAGAGGATCAATCTTGAAAGGTTAAAATTGCCAACCTACATTCTCGCTCTTTATATTTTTCAGGAAGAAAACAGAGGAAGTAAAAAATTGTTGACATTGTCCAAATATTTATTAAACTAACTAGTAGCAGGGAATTCAGGACAATGAGGAAAGGTTTTTTTAGTTGTGTATAACGGATGTTAATTGTTTCTATCTGTTAGCCGGGCAAAACCGTGTGAGGAGTTTTAAAGAACGGCAGTAAGATAAATTGAAAAACACGAAAGCGTTACATCAACGTATGGAGAATCCCAGGCAAATACAGCAGCATACAATACAATTTAAACAGATGATAAAGACATTATCGCAGCAGCACGATGATCTCAAACTGATCAATGCCCTGAATTCAGCAGTAATTCACCGGGAATCTCTGAACAATATATTATCATTATTGTCAAAAGAAATAATCCGCATCTATAATTGTCTTGGGGTAACGGTGTATCTTCTAAACAAGGATGAAACCCAATTGGAGATGCAGGATAATACATTGCATCCTAAAATTATATTAACTATCGAAAAAGTTCTGAAAATCAAATTACCTTCCGTAAAGATCATCAGGTCAACAAAAAGTACGTATTTTAAGACCTTGTCTTCAAATAAGCCGGCAATTCTGACCAACGATAAACAAATCATACAGCTTATAGAAGAATTTACAGATAGTAACGTTTTAAGAAAATTAATCCCAGGTATTTATAAGGTTCTGGAAATCAATTCGGTTATAATTTTTCCCCTGTCGTTTGGAGACATGGCGCTGGGAGTCATGGACATTTCACGAGATAAGCCCTTTTCAACCGAAGAATTTCAACGTTTACAGCAAGTTGTACCACAATTAACTGAAGTTGTTATATGCCACAAAACGATCCAGGAAAAAGAAGAGTTGTTTGCCGAATTGCAAGAGGCTTATAATAAAGTCAAGAGACTGAGTGGTTTAATACCTATTTGCGCACAATGTAAAAAAATCCGTGACGACAGCGGCTACTGGAATCAGGTAGAAAGTTATATAACCGAGCATTCCGATGCTGTATTCAGTCATGGCATTTGCCCGGACTGTATGGAAAAATTATATCCGGAATATGTAAAAAATAAGAAATAAGTTCTCTACCTCTAAAATCTCTAAATTTTTACAACAATATGTGATTGCATCGTTCTGCTATCTGAACAACTTAGTCTCTTAATTCTCAAATTCTTTGTCCCGAAATACTTCGGGACAAAGAATATTTTGATTTCTCAACGCTAAAAACATATTTTAACATGATGTTTATATCAAATATCAAACTGCAAATTGTAAATATCAAATTTTTTCAGAGATGCCTCAGGATTCCGCTTTATATTAATTTAAAACACTAAACATTGAGATTCGTAGTTTATTTGCCTGCCCCGTAAGGAAGAATGACTGTATCGGGGAAATGTAGTATTTGTGCCAAAGGAGTCTCTTGAGAAAACTTATTTTTTAAACCTTTTTTGGTTCTGCCTGTCCCTTTTGGGGCTTATCCAAGTTAGGAAATTAATAGTAGAACCAGATCGTCCTGTAATCCCGGATATTTTCACCCCGGGAAGCAAGCTCTTCAAGATAATCGTATATGGGAACATCTACATAATTATAGGGCGGAATAGCCGTAATATTCTTCTCCCACGGATGGAACTCATACACACGCGAGCCGTCCGGCAAAATCATTACCAGCCTGTGATCCTGACCCGCACGAAGGTGATTTTTGCCGAGCTTCGGTACATTAAAAACCGGTTCATCTGTTCGATCAAGCCCTGGTAGAAGTCTTGCTTCTTCCTTCCTTTCCTGCAAAATTCTCGCAATCGGAACCATATACCGGCGGGTTTCCTCTTTCCCTTTCATATTAAATGTATAATACGGATCAACTCCAATCGACTTCAAATCTCTCCTGAGTTTTACCGTCTCAAACCGCCTGGAATTTTCAACCGTATAAACCTGCTGGTTATATACGCTGATACCAATTTTCCGCAATTTTTGAACAGCTTCCATTGATTCCGGGGTTACCTCATAGGAGTGTTCAAAATGAGTAACAAATGCAATTTCAAGTTTCGGCGGTCGATGAAATTGAGCAAACAGATTTATTAAATCATCTGTAAAACGCGTTGGCAGTACAACCGGTGTTCGGGTGCCAATTCTGATTCTGTAGATTTGCTTTTTAGCGGCAAGAATCTCAAGTATTCGCTTAAGTTGAGCATCCTTCATCACGAGGGGGTCGCCTCCGGTAATGAGCACATCGCCGATACTTTTATGTTCATCAAACCATGCCAGAGCCTTATCGATTTTTTCCTTTGAGGCAAGCGCCCTCGGCTCCAGCACTCTCTCAATTTCCCAGTTGCGCTGGCAATAAACACAAATCTGCGCGCAAGAATTATAAGGTTTTAAAATGGAAATTATCGGGTACCGTCGCGTGATCAGATCAACCGGAGAAGTATCATGTTCACCCATAAAATCAAATGATATTTTACGGTCGGCTTGATGCTCAACCATCTTATCTACATATTCTTTTGGAGGAATAACCTGCGCTCTAATGGCGTGATCATAACCGATTGAAAGTTTGGCGTCCATTAAACTCAGATAATAGGGAGTGATGCCAAACGCGATCCTGTTTTTTACAGCCTTATCCACGGCTTCTTTTTCTTCATTTGTCAGCTCAATAAGTTCCAATAACGGTTCGACGCTCATGATTACATTTTTTATATGCCATTGATAGTTATTCCAATCATTTTCCGTGCCTTTAAAATAGCGTAAAATCTTAGCCTTGTTTTCCAAACGCCAGCCGATGACCTCTTCCTCCAAGCCTGAAGGATATTTTTTCAAATATTTGTTGACATTCGAACCGATATCGTCCAGGATTTCCATTCTTGCTAATGCCGCATCTCTTCCTTCCATTTTCAGAAATTCGGGAATCCCCTTTTTTACCTGTGCATTTTCGAGGTAAACATTTGATTTTCCAATTACTCCCCGAAAAAGATTGATAAACTCCATAATGAAGCCGACTGATATCTTACTCTTTAATTCGTCTCTCTTATCCCGCGCAAGTTTCCAAAGACCGTCAAGCGCCGAAAACTCCGTGCGAAATTCATTAATCGGACCTATAATGCTTTTAAAAACACGGATACTCTCGCGTACGGTTGATTTTTCAAGAATATGAAGATCGTTATCCACCTTAAAAACATTTCTTTCCGCTCGTTCCAGGTAACTGTATAAGGCGTCACGGGCAGCTTCAAGGGTATCCGCATTTTTTAAAATCTCATGAACTGCCGGGTTTGAATCCCACAATCTTTGCAAATACGCTTCGTAGTCAACTTCAAAATGAGGCTTAAAAAGACTAACCTCGTCAGTGAAAACATCATCAAGTAATTTCGTGCTCACCCACTTCAATTTTGGCGAAGGCTGGCGGGTCTTTTTTGAAACAATATTTTTTTGTGCCATGACAGATTCCTCGATTATTTTTATTCTTGATTAATTATAAGACTAATTATATTCAATTTCAACAAAGATTAATCTTAATTTCCATAAGATAAAAATAAACTGCCGTTATTTTAGGAGTTTACAACTAACGAAGCTCAAATTGAAACTTGAAAATTGAACAATGAAGGATTAGATTATCTACCGAATGGACAAATTTATAGACAATAAAAAAGATTGAATTTCTATGGTTAAAAAATTGATAATAATCGGTGCTTTTTTATTTCTTTTTAGAGTATCATACTCGAATGAAAATAATTCCACAGATACTTCCAATAATCTTGCTACTATAAAGGATTCGGTTATTGTTATTACCGATAGTTTGATATGGAATGAAGTCAACTTAAATACTCTACAAAACGTATCCATTGCCGGATTAGCAGTTACTTCAGTTCCAATTGGCTTCATTAACGGTTTTGGCTTTTTACTGGAATTTGGTGAATACATTGGAAAAACAGCATGGATCGGGCCGTTAGCCGGTCTAATCGGATACCCTGCATTTGTTACTTGGAGCATTATTGATATTAAGAAAACTAAGGCTAAACGCCGGTTGCTGGATAAATATCAAGACTGTGAAGTCGTTGACAAATCTAATTTTAACCATACCCATATTTCATCATATCATTGTTATGTTGGGATAAATTATGCATCATTTCGAACAAGCAATGCTTCAGAAAATATTAATCTGTCTTTCGGGATTCGGTATACTTATCCTATTAATCGGTTTTTAGCGTTTTCGACAGGTATTTCTATTTCAAAAAGAGACATTTGGCTCAGGGGCAAAAGATATTATGATTATTGGTGGATGGAAGAAAAGGTAAAAGTAGTTGATATAAACCATAAAGGAATTGAATTCTATTTTCCGTTCTTCATAAAATTTTCAATACCGATATCGAATACCACTGAATTTTACTGTTTGGTTGGTTCCGGCTTTGCCTCTAGAGCTTTCAATTCAAAAGTAAATTATTTATCCGATATTGAAAGCGAATCAAATTATGATTATGGGCACTTTGACGGTCCACTAAAAAAGCCCGAAAAATTGAATAGTGTCTGTATTGGTCTCACGCAAAAAAAGGTGTTTATTGAAATCGGATGGATACAAGACACTAATAATACAAATCGAGTATTTGACAACATTATTGTTGATGACAAATTGTTTTCATATCGGTTTATCGTGGGTTATCAATTACCGATTAAATAACAACTTTGCGAAAGCTATCTGATGGAAGTCACCGATACATAACAGAATCTTTCACGTTGCGGCTTACTTTTGGCCGTTAGTCGCTTAATCCTACATTTTCGTTTTTTAAGTTTGCATTAGAATTAATTGTATGTTATAATCCAACGTTAATTGTATTCATCATTTAATCTTGTTAAAATGAAAATTAATAGAATTTATCTAAATTGTTACAACAGGTCTTCCAAATGATTACTACAGAAAATCTTAGCAAAACATTTTATGACCGTAAAAAAGGTGAGATCAGGGCTGTGACGCCGACAACTTTAGAAATTAATAAAGGTGAAATTTTTGGCCTTTTAGGCCCGAATGGAGCTGGGAAGACCACCTTTCTAAGGATGTTGGCTACTGTTATTACGCCGACAGGCGGTTCGGCAATGATCAATGGTTATCATCTTCAAGATCAGTCAGAGGAAATTAAAAAATCAATCGGTTTCATCTCCGGCGATACCAAATTGTATGGTCGTTTAACACCGAAAGAATTGCTTTGTTATTTCGGTGAACTATATGATATGAGACAAAAGCAGATTGAATCTCGTTGTGAGGCTGTTTTTCAGATGTTGGATATGTCCGGTTTTATCAATCAGCGGATTGAAAGTCTATCTACTGGTCAAACCCAAAAAACTTCCATCGCCCGCTGTATCTTACACGATCCTCCCATTTTTATTATGGATGAACCAACTTTAGGACTGGATGTTCTAACAAGCCGCACTATCTTGCAATTCATCCAAAACGCTGCGCAAGAGGGTAAAACCATCATTTTATCCACCCATTATATGCAAGAAGCAGAATTACTCTGTAAGCGTATTGGCTTTCTACATCTCGGTAAAATTATGGCGATTGATACTTTAAAGGGATTTCAGCAAAAGTGTAATAAAAATCATTTAGCAGAAATATTCCTTAATTACGTCGCACAACAGGAAGACGATATCCATGAAGTTTAATAAAATCCTTACAATTTATAAAAAAGAGATCAAAGACACTTTACGCGATCGGCGCACACTAATGGCTATGGTGCTGGTCCCTATTATTTTATACCCGGCGCTTTTTTCGGTAATGGGACAAATAATGGCAATTGGCAGCCAAAAATTAGAGAGCGAAAGAAGCGCGATTGCTTACATTCATGAAATACCACATGAACTAGACAGCCTCCTTCAAAAGGAGGACAAACTTGAGGTTGCAGTTACTTCCGACCCTGCAAGCGATTTGCAAAATGGAAATATTCATGCCTACATGGAAATTAAACATTTTTCAATTACTGATTCGCTGTTTATCTATTATGATGGCGCTATAGATCGTTCCCGTTTAGCCAGAGAGCGGCTTGAAAACGTTGTGCAAATCTACAAGAGAAATATTCAAGAAAGCAGTTTACAAGAGGCGGGGATTGATTTGGCTGTATTGGATCCTTTTGATATGCGTAAGGTTAATATCGCGCCTCCGGCTCGGATGGGCGGTATGATCTTAGGTTCTATTATTCCATTGTTGCTAATTGTTACATTAATGATGGGAGCGATGTACCCTGCTATCGATTTGACTGCCGGTGAGAAGGAGCGGGGAACTTTGGAAACTATTTTAACCGTGCCTGTTAAACGCCTGGAATTGCTCCTGGGAAAATTCTTTACTGTTTCCACCGTTGCTTTTATTACAGGTTTTCTCAACCTGTTTTCGATGACACTTGCTTATTCCTTAGGTTTTATTCAATTAGGAGTCCTTTCCGGGAAACTTGAATTCATATTTTCACCGATTACACTATTTATCGTTTTCTTGTTAATTATCCCCCTATCTTTATTTATTAGCGCTATAATGCTGTCGGTAAGCCTTTTTGCCCGTTCTTTTAAAGACGCCCAGAATCTGATTACTCCATTATACATACTCCTCATAATACCTGCTTTCTTTGCTATGACGCCGGGAATTGAGTTGACTAATTTTCTTGCTTTAATTCCTATCCTCAATATTACTTTGCTTTTCAAAGAGATTATGTTACAAAACTTTTCAACAGAATTAATTTTTACGGTTTTTCTATCAAACACCGTCTATGCATTTATTGCAATCCTGATTTTTTCCAAACTCTTTAATGCTGAACAAATACTTTTTGCAGAGGGCAAAGGGCTGCAATTTTCTTTTAGGCACTCAGAAATCAAACCGACAGAAGTTTTTCAACCTGTTAATACATTGCTAATTCTGGCATTTATTCTGATTCTGCTCTTTTATATCGGCTCAATCATACAGTTGAAATTTGAACATTGGGGGATATTAATTACTGAATGGGGTTTGCTTTTTCTTCCGGTCATATTAGCTGTTTGGTATAATAAGGTGGATTTTAAAAAAGCTCTTAATTTAATTGTATAGGAATTTTCATTTTTTACTGTTTGGAACGATTTAGGAAGGAAGAGTTAATGATTGAAAAATAA
>JAUVYH010000071.1 GCA_030603165.1 Fidelibacterota bacterium | reverse complement strand
TTTATCGTTTTTCCCCGCTGACCTTCTATCAAGAATTCAGCAGTATGAAGGCTTAGATGATCAGATTGAAATCGACGTAAAATATAAGGGTTATATTCAGAGACAAATAAAACAGATTGACAGATTAAAGCGCCAGGAATCTTTGAGGATCCCCGGAAGCCTGGATTACTCCAACATAAAATCCATTACTAAAGAGGCGAGAGAAAAATTACACAAATTTCGTCCGGAAACTATTGGTCAGGCGTCCCGAATTCCAGGCGTATCTCCTTCCGATATCACCTCATTAATGATCCTGTTAAAAAGATAGTGTGTTTCACGTGAAACATTCCCGGTCCCCGATCTCGCAATTAACAAAAACTTTTTCATCGTACAAGCCGTTTGTTCAATCTGTTCGTAATCTTGAAACGAAAACCGGAAATCTCAGCATTTCCGGAGTAAATACAACCACATTGATAAGCGTTTTTTCCGCTACGCTATTCGATACAATCAAAAAGCCATTATTGGTTTTATTTAACGATCCCGTTGAATCTGAGACTTTTCGTGATGATCTCGAATCTTTTTTATCGCACGATTCTATAGCATATTTCCCTGATCAGGCTTCCTCTGAACCAGGCGGATATTCTCCAAAACATGTCAATCTCCATCTGGTTGATAGCGCTCTGCAAACATTATCGTCGAACAATATCTTCATTGCAATATCTACATACGAAGGGCTCAACAGACGCCTTCCGTCACCCGCCCTAATAAAACAAAAATCTGTTTTATTAGAAACAGATTTACGCTTTACAAGGGAAAATTTAATTGCAAAATTACAGCATTTTGAATATCAAAGAGAATATTCCGTTGAATTTCCAATGGAGTATGCGGTCCGCGGCGATATTGTGGATTTTTTTCCTTCCGGTCGTCAGCACCCTATACGGATAGAATTTTTCGGAGATACGATTTCCTCGATTCGAATATTCGACGCTGAAACACAACTAACTATAGAAAAATTAAAGACCTTTTCCATTCGCCCGCCGTCAACAATATCGGACGGTCAGATATCCGGTCTATTATCCTATCTTTCTGAAGATGCGCTGTTTTTACTGCCACATTCCGATACTCACCACGACTGTGTAAAAAACTTTTTGGAAAAACATGGTCAAATTTCTTCTATAACATTTATTCATTTAAACGATCTTGAGTCCTCAGATATACATTTTGATACGGTTTCTCCCGTTTCAGGAATACGAGGCTTAACAGCATTTGAAAAACATGTTAACACTTTATATATCAACAGTTTAAAAAACAACGTTTTCCTTTTCTGTGCAAACGAAAGTCAGCAATCCAGGCTTTCAACGCTTTTACAAAGCGAAACGATATCTGTTATCAGCGCGCCCCTTTCTAATAGTTTTGAGATACCGGACATTAACTTTTTTGTCTATACCGATATCGACATCTTTGATAAAAAGAGGAAAACTAAAACCTTCAACTTTCTGCCCGAAGACGTACAACACACTGCGTTCAACCCTGATGAAATAAACGTTAACGATTTGTTGGTGCACCTCGACTATGGAGTTGGTAAATATGTAGGGCTAAACAAGGTCGATGCCTTTGGTTCAACCCGTGAATGTCTGGTAATAGCTTATGACAGCGGTGATAAAGTATTTGTTCCTCTTGAAAAAATGACCGTTGTGCATAAATACCGCTCAGCTGGAGGTTTTGCCCCAAGATTATCTAAGCTCGGATCCGGTGAGTGGGATCGCCTCAAACTACGAACTAAACGATCTATTGAAGATGTATCGCAAGAGATAATCGAATTATACTCAATGCGTCTAAAATCAACCGGTTTTGCCTACTCAAAAGACAACGATTTCCAATTGAGCATGGAGGCAGAATTTTCATTCGAAGAAACACCCGACCAGCTGAAGGCGATTCTTGATATAAAAAAAGATATGGAAAGCGATCTTCCTATGGATCGCCTGCTTTGCGGGGACGTTGGTTTCGGAAAAACCGAGGTGGCTATCCGCGCCGCTTTTAAGGCTGTAAATGATTCAAAACAAGTGGTTATATTGGCGCCAACAACAATATTGGCAGACCAACACTTTGTCTCTTTTACAAAACGCCTGAATAAATATCCGATATCTATCGCTTTGCTTTCACGATTCGTAAAAAAAGCTGACCAGCAGCGTGTTTTAAAGGACCTGGCTGACAATAAAATTGATGTTGTTATTGGAACTCACCGTCTCCTTTCAAAAGATATTAAGTTTTCAGACCTGGGGTTGCTTATTATAGACGAAGAACACCGGTTCGGAGTAAAAGATAAGGACAGGATTAAAAAATTCAGATCAAATATTGATGTCTTATCGCTTTCGGCAACGCCAATCCCCCGATCATTACATTTCTCATTAATAGGTGCTCGTGACTTTTCGCTAATAAACACCCCGCCGAAAGAGCGCCTGCCAATATTTACCGAAACCATATCCTTTGACAAGAACATCATCGTAAACGCCGTACATCATGAAATTTCCCGCGGTGGTCAGGTGTTTTTTGTTCATAATGAAATCAAAACAATCGCATCGATCACGGCGTCTCTTGAGAAAATGTTCCCGGACATGATCATTCGGTATGTCCACGGACAAATGTCCGAAAAACTTCTTGAGCCTATCATGCTTGATTTCATTAATAACAATATTCATATTCTCGTTACTACAGCAATCATCGAGTCGGGAATTGATATTCCCAACGCCAACACAATTTTTATAAACAAGGCTCAGAATTTTGGACTGTCTCAGCTTTATCAATTACGTGGACGGGTCGGGCGGCACAATCGAAGAGCTTATGCATATTTAATCGTGTCAAACCCATCCCGGCTGTCCCCTCGGGCAATTAAACGACTTCAGACAATACAGAGACATACGTCTCTTGGTTCGGGCTATTCTGTCGCTATCGAAGATTTAGAAATCAGAGGCACAGGAAACATATTCGGTTTAGAACAAAGCGGTAATATTCATGCCGTTGGATACGATTTGTATATTAAAATCCTGAATGGTGCTTTGTCCGAGATTAAAGACACGATAGCCAGTTCCGAAAAACAGATTTTTCCTGTCGTGGAAGAGGTTGCTGTAACATTTCCTTATCCTTCCTATTTTCCGGAACCGTATATTTCTTCTGATTCGCTACGACTTAATTATTATAAAAAACTTTGCTCTACAACAACGATTACCGATATTCAACAAATTCAATCAGAGGTTATAGACATATTTGGAAAACTACCCGCCGAAGGCGAAAATCTTTTTGATCTGTCAATTATTAAGATGTATTGTTCGCTAACGGGAATTTATAAGATCATTTTTTATAACAACCGGTGCAGTTGCTACTTTCAGAACAATCATCCTTTTAAAGAATCGCGTACACTTTTAACAATATTAAAGGAAATCTCAGGTGCCCTTGAAATTTCCTATAAATTTATTCCCAGCAAGGATCTACAATTTGTCCTGTTTTATAAGAAAAGCGGTGATGTGTCAACGATAAAACAGTTCTTGTATCTCCTCAGAGGTAAACTTAATTTATAGGGCTTTTATGAGGTTGTATTGATAAAGTTTCTAAAAAATGTTTCTCTTGTTTTTGTTCTATTTATCACATTCTGCGGTAATAACAATCAAAATAATTTTCTTAAAATTGGAAGGCGTTGGTTTTCTATCGCTGATTTTTATTCCGTTTCCCCCATTTACACATTTAAACCATTATCTAATGAGGAAAAACAGAGAAAAATAGATCAATTTATTGAACGCCAATTAATCATCTACGATGCAATAAAAAGGGGTTATCTAAAAGACCCCGATATTCAAAAAAGAATGAAAAACAACAAGAACCAGCTGTTGTATAATATGTTTTTTGACCGGACGATCCTCGATACAATCGTAACAAAAAATCTTCTTCTGAAGGAATATGAAAATCTTGATCCGGTACGGAAGGAGATCTATACTTTTAATGAATATCTACCCGTTCTTAAAAACCGTTTATCGAGCACCTATGAAAAAAACATTCGGCGCGCTTATGTCGCTGCGATTGACAACCTAATAACGGAATATCGTCTGTTATTTTTTGATTCCGCTATCGACAGCCTTGCAAAAGAATATTCCAAAAAATATGAGACATTTTCTAAAAATAATACACCAACATCCGGGTTAAAAATAATTTTACGTGAGTTGGATTTTAAACCCGCAATTTATTCATTGAACGGCGCCGACATAGGAGTTCGCGACTTTTTATCAAGATTAAAAAATTATCCCTATAATATGCCGAGCATGTTATCACACGTTCCTACATTAAAATCAACAATTGAAAATGTCATTCTAAATGATCTAATTATAAAAAAATCTATAAAACGAAAATTAGACAAAGACCCCGAGTTTAAACAAAAACTTTTGGATCAACAGTATAATCTGCTCTATAACTCCTATAGACGAAACGAAATCTCTGATAAAGTTGAGACAAACAATGATAGCCTAAGAGCGTTTTATGAACAGAGTAAAACTGTTTTATACATGTCCAAACCGCTTTATGAAGTTCATGAAATCTTCATTAAGGATAAAAATAAGGCAGAAACAATTTTATTAAAAGCAAAACATTCCACTGATTATAAGTCTTTATCTGATCGATACACTGAGCGTTTTCTTAATAAACCACAAAAAGGCTATCTCGGGTACATTGCATCTGACCTTTATGCCGGAATTGGCAAGCGCGCAAAATCAACTGGGGTTGGCGCTGTTTACCCGGAACTAATTCCTTCGGGAAAAGGTTTTTCAATTATTAAAGTGCTAAATATAAAGAAATCAGAGCCTATTCCTTTTGATACTATAAAACATCGTGTTTTATCCGATTATAAAAAATCATCCTATAAATCTATTGAGCAGGAACTTATCCAATCGCTAAGACATAAATATACGTATGAAATTAATGTATCATTATTAAATATATGAAAAGAGGTGCCGGTTTCGTGAAAAAACACATTATTTTTGTTGCATTATTATTGTTTTCGTTCTGTAGCCGTGACGCCGAGCCCGTTGATTACATTGCTCGTGTCAACAACGCTTACCTTACTAAAAGCAACTTGCTGCGAATGCTTCCCGATATTGATAATTCTAAATTCGTCGATGAAGATTTTGTAAAATCTGTTATATCTTCATGGGTTAAAAATGAAATTGTTTTCCAACATGCAGCGAAATACCATTTTGACAGGGATGAATCTATTGCCTATAAGGTTCAAAACTATAAAAAGGAATTAATTGTCGGTTCATATATTCATTATCTTCTCCAGTCAAATATTTCTGTTAGTGAAAATGAAATCAGAGACTATTATTTTAAGAATCGTAAAAGTTTTAAACGCAACGTTGACGAAGCAAAGGTTTCACACATATTTGTAGATGATTTTGATGAAGCGAATAGAATCAAAAAAATTCTGCGTTCAAGAAATCATAAGGAAACAGATCGATTGTTTTTGAAATACTCCTTTGAAAAGAAAATTATAAAAAAGGGGGAATCTATTAAAGAAATAGATAAAAATATTTTTCATACCAAACCCAGAAATCTTTTTGGCCCCATTCCCTCCGATTATGGATATCATATTATTGAGGTTCTATCCCGTTCCAGAGCGGGAACTATTCGCCCTATAGATGACGTTCGTGATGAAATATTGCAACGAATAACTCAAATAAAGATTCAGAAAAACTATAATGTATTGGTTGATAGCCTGGTCAGCTCATCTGATTTTGAAATAAAACATGAAAATATCTTAGATTGGAATAGAAACCCATGAAAAAACAATGTCTTATATTACTCTCTTTCCTGTTAACTTTGGTTTACTCCCAGGAATTATTAGATGGAATCGCCGCTATAGTCGGTGAAAATATTATTCTTAAAAGTGAAGTTGATCAATTCGCCAGACTAAGTGCATCTCAGATAGGTATCAACCCCTCGCAAAATATGGAAACATACAATCAACTGGTACAACAATCCTTAAATGCATTAATAGATGAGAATATACTTCTCGAGCAGGCAAAAATTGAAACTGTTGAGGTCAAGGATCGTGAAATTGAAAGCATGTTAAATCAACAGATCGAGAGTATGGTTTATCAGGCTGGATCTAAAGAAAACGCCGAGAAAATATTAGGAAACTCTCTAACAAAAATAAAAAGAGATTATCGTCCAATAATAAAAAATCGCCTGATTGTTGAAAAACTTAGAAATGAAAAATTTAGCCAAATAAATATTACCCGGCGTGAAGTGGAAAATTTTTATAACACCTTCAAGGACAGTATTCCCGAAGTACCCCCTGCGCTTGATTTTAGCCAGATTCTCTTTCATATAAAACCCGGTATTAAAGAAGAAAATAAATCCCGTTTTACCGCGGATTCATTACTTAACATTTTAAGAAAAGGTGGTGATTTTTCTGAACTTGCTAATAAATATTCAGATGATCCTGCAAGCGCCGCTTATGGTGGCGATCTTGGTTATATTGTAAGAGGAGGTTTTATTAAAGAATTTGAAGAGGTGGCTTTTTCTCTTCAAATTAATGAAATTAGTAATGTTATAAAAACCGAAT
Organism: Fidelibacterota bacterium; assembly: GCA_030603165.1. Lineage (GTDB taxonomy): Bacteria > Fidelibacterota > UBA2242 > UBA2242 > UBA2242 > UBA9312. Next base: position 9,505 of record JAUVYH010000071.1, on the reverse strand, counting down.
TCGGCTATCATATTATACAACTACTGGATCGAAAAGGTGAAAATATAAATGTACGCCATATTTTAATCAAACCGGAAATTTCTGATAGCAATATTGAAGCAATTGAAAATCATATAGAATATGTTAGAAATCTGTTGATAACTAATAAAATTTCTTTTGATTCAGCTGCGGTAATTTATAGTAATGCACCCGATGTAAAAATAAATAAGGGAAGAATTCAGCGAATACCTAAAAACCAGATTCAGCAACAAAAATTTTTATCTGTATTAGACACAATTAAAACAGGAAGAGTTAGTTCTGTATTCAAAACCGATCTGGGATACCATCTTCTTAAGTTAAATGGTGTTTACGATGATTCCTGGACTATTATTGAACAATGGGCGTTAGAATATAAGAAAACACAATTATATGAGGAATGGCTCCAAAAAATCCGCTCAAAATTTAATATAGAGATGAGAATAGGTTCTTAATTTGTTATTTAATTGTTATTTGTTTTTATGGAATGCTAAAAACATTATAAAAAATAAATAAAAGAGAGTTATCAACAAACTAAACACAGTGTTTTATTTGAATATTTTATATGGTTTATAAGAATGATATCACTTTATCAACAAACTAACATATATATAAATAAAAATATCTTTATTTATATAAATACTAATTTACTAATAAGAAAGTATTTCTAATTTTAGAGACTTACCTATATTTTTCATGTTACCCTTTTTTTTGGGTTGATATTATCAATAATAAATTTGCTGTTTAAATCTTTGAAAAGATTATTGTCATTTTGTTTTTCTCTACTCTCTGTGATAAAATAATTGTTTTTTTTCAGTTGCAAGATTTTTATATAAAAACTGTTTTTACAACATTTCTGCGTAGTTGCATTTATTGGACATAAACACTAATTTCAGCAGCAATAAATGGAGTAGTATCTTAGTGAATATATATCGTTACACAGCAGACAAGCAGGAACAATGGGATCGGTTCGTATGGGAAAGTGTTAATGGAACGATATTCCATTCTCGCCGGTTTCTGTCCTATCATCCTGAAGACCGATTCGAAGATGCGTCTTTATTCTTCAGTAAAAAGGGCGGGGATATTTTTGCCGTTTTCCCCGCCGTAAAAGGGGTTTGGAACGATCTGCTAACCGTCCAATCTCACCGTGGGGCCAGCTATGGGGGGTTTGTGCATCGTGAGGGGTTGAGTATCTCAAACGCTTATAAGCTCGTGGACATGTTGATCAATCACTCTCAAAAACAACAGATACGGCGAATTGTTATTACATTACCTCCGATTATTTATAACCATCGGTTATCCAACTACATCGATTTCGCATTGATCAAACATGGATTTCAATATCTTAAGCGGGAAATTTCCAGCGTAATATATCTGGAAGATGATATTAAACAAAATATCTTGAAATTCAAACAGACTAACCGCACCGCATTTCGACGTGCAATGAAGCTAGGGGTTGACGTTAGAGAGTCGGATGATTATGAGAGCTTCTATAAAATTTTAAAAAAGAATCTTAAAATCCGACACAATGTACAACCCACCCATACCCTTGAAGAGCTGATCCGGCTGAAAAATCTTTTCCCCAATAAAATATTTCTGTACGGAGCATTTATTGAAGATGAAATGGTTGCCGGTGTGGTAATGTTCGATTGCAACCGGAATGTTTCACTGGCGTTTTACATCAGTCACAATGAAGACCGGCAGCAGTATCGTGGAGTTAACATTCTTTTTTATGAAATAATTAATCGGTGTATCAATAAAGGCTTCCGATATCTTGATTTCGGAATTTTCACAGTCAATATGGATCCCAATCTTGGTTTAGCGCGTTTTAAAGAGGGCTTTGGTTCAAGCGGTATTCTACGTGACACTCTTTATCTGGATTTATAATGTATTGGCTTTTATTTAAGTATTTACGAACGCATAATTAATACCAACAATGACTACATCCATTCGATCACTGACCAAACAGACTCTTGTTTACGGAGTCGGAACCATCATGACCCGCATGGTCACTTTTCTGCTTCTACCGGTTTATACAAACGTGCTTTCTCCGGCAGACTACGGATTGGCGGTGCTGGTTTTTGTCTTTACCGCCTTCATGAATCATATTTACAATTATGGTCTGGACTCGGCTTTAATGCGGCATTACGGTGAAGATCCTGATCCAATGCAAAAAAACAGGGTGCTGTCAACGGCCATCTGGATGGCGCTGGGGAGCAGTCTTTTATTCAGTGGTATTGTCTTTGTTCTGAATAAACCATTAAGCCAGCTGCTGCTTTCTTCCGTTGATTATGCAATATTAATGAAGTTTGCGGCGGCAATCCTTTTTTTCGACTGTATCGGACGAGCGCCTTTTGCTTTGTTGCGACTGGAAGAAAAACCAATGCTCTTTATGGGCGTCCGCCTGATCAATGTGATTGTGACGCTCGCATTGAACATATATTTCGTCGTATTTCTCAAAACCGGAATTGTCGGTATTTTCCAGAGCAATGTCATCGCATCCTGTCTGACCGCCGCGGTCTTGTATGCAGTCGTTATTTCAAAAGTTAAAATCACCATTTCCGGGAATGTTGCCAAAGGCCTGATACTTTTTGGTCTGCCCTTCGTTCCGGTCGGACTGGCGACAGCTGCCATGGAAATGCTGAACCGCTATATTGTTCAGCACTTTATGGGGCTCGATGCGGTGGGAATATTCAGCGCCGGCTATAAACTGGGTATTTTTATGCTGCTGATCTCAACCGCATTTTACTACGCCTGGCAACCATTCTTTATAAAAGCCGGAAAAAATGAATCATCCAGAACACTTTTTTCGAGAGTCTTGACCTATTTTGTACTGGTTGCCCTCAGTTTCTGGGTAGTGTTAACAGTCTTCATACACGAAATCATTAACTTCCATGTGGGCGGTGTTTATCTGATAGGTCCCGAATTTCAAGGCTGTGAATCCATGGTGCCCTTTATTCTGCTCGGATATGTTTTCTATGGGATTAACCAGGTGTTTTTACCGGGTATCTATTTTGAAAAAAAGACCCGCTATCTAGCTTATATCACTCTTGTTGCAGCCGGGGCGAATATTCTATCTAACTTTATATTAATTCCAATATTGGGGCTGGTCGGTTCAGCCATATCTTCTGCTGTCGGATATCTCGTTCTTGCAGTTTCAACACTTACGGTATCCCAACGATTGTTTAAAGTTCCGTATGAGTACAAGCGTATAATTCTCTTATTTATTGTATCTCTGACCGCTGGTTTTATCAGTTATAGCCTTGATTTATCAATTATTATGCGAGTTGTGATTGTTGTGCTCTTGCCGATAATCCTGCGCATGTTAGGATTCTTCAAGAAAGAAGAACTCGCATCATTAAAAATTCTGCTGCCCTTTAGATAAAAATGATGAAAAAATCCACACACATTTGTCATATTACTATCGGTCATAATCCTACAGACGACCGGATTTTTTATAAAGAGGTCAAAACTTTATCGGAAAGGTATCAAAAAATTTCTGTGATCGCTCCGGATCGGCTTGATCCGGGTTCATATATCGGCATTAAATTTAATTTATTCCGGGAAATCGGTTTTTTCCGTAATCTATTGCGTGCCTATAAAATCGCCCGCGAGCTTCAGGCAGACCTTTACCATATTCATGAGTTTGAATTCTTGCCTTTTGCGCTCATCCTCAAATATAAGTACAGGAAAAAAATTATCTACGACGCTCACGAAACGATCTATTACTACTTCACAGAATTCACACGCCGGTCGAAACTGATCACATTCATTCCCGCGGTCGTTGCCCAGGCATTAGAGTGGGGCTGTTCCCATTTTACCGATCATGTAATCACGGTAACTCCCTGGGTTGCAAAAGGATTCAAGCCGTTTCACAAACATATCTCGCTTATTTATAATTATCCTATCGTTGATATGTTCGATAAAACACCTCAAAAAGATGTTCCCAAAAACAAACCGGTGATTTTATACCACGGTCAGTTAGCGCCTGCGAGAAATATTCATGTAATGGTTGAAAGCATGGTTTATGTTCGTGAAAAATTCCCCGGCGCCAAACTGCTGATCATCGGGGGCGTTCAACAGTGGTATAAAGAACAACTGGACCAGATAGTCAGTGATCATCATCTGGAAAAATCGGTTGAATTTCGTCCGCCTGTACCTTATACCGATATTCCTGAATTGATCCAATTCGCGACACTGGGCCTTTCTTCGATGACGCCAAATGAATCCTTTAAACGATCTATTCAAATCAAGCCGTTCGAATTTATGTGTGTGGGAGTTCCGGTGTTAGGTTGCCGGGTTCCGTCCACCGAAATGTATATTGAACAAACGGGCAGCGGTATGCTGGTAGATCCCCCGACAGCCGAAAATCTGGGAGCCATTATCATTCACCTTCTCAGCAATCCGGAAATTATGCAACAAATGGGAGAACGGGGATGGCGGGCGGTTCGCAAACAATTTAACTGGTCGAAAATGAAAGAGCCGCTCTTTAAAATTTATGAACAGGTTCTGACGTGCTAAAAATACTCTATATATCGCCCGAGAACACTGTCGGAACATTGTCCTACTGGCAGAAAGCCCATGAGCTGAATGGAAATCACTGCCGGTTTGTGACCTTTTTCAAGAATGCTGTCGGATATGAGGATGATATCTTGCTGAATTTACCTTTGGTTGCCGCAAAACCATGGTACATAAAATCACGACTTGTTTTCAGGCGGGTAGCGGATGGCAAAGCGCCGAATGAAGATATTGGCGGCAATCCACCAACCTGGAATCCACCGCAATGGCAGAAAAAAATGTTTGCCCTGCGGGAAAAACTATGGTCTCCCAAAATCGAACAGGCGGTCAAAGAATATAATCTCGAAGATTTTGACGTTTACCATTTTGAGTGGGGAACTGATTTTTATCGTGATGCTCGATTCGCTAAAAAAATGAAAACCATGGGTAAAAAGATTGTCTGCCATTATCACGGACAGGATATGCGGACCCGGGGAGTCATACCCGAAATGGACCAAATCAGCGATTTAAATCTGACGAATGAACTTGATCTGATGTACCGGCATCCGAATATTCGCTATCTGTTTTTGCCTTACGACGTTTTATCATTTCACGTTCGAGACAAGATCAATGACCCCATAACAATCTGCCATGCCACCACGAACCGGGAAGTAAAAGGTTCAAATCGAATTATCGAGGTGTGTACAGAACTGGAAAAGAGTCACGGTATTCGTTTTATTTTCATTGAAAACACAGCTCATTCAAAGGTTCTGGAGTTGAAGCGTCAAGCGGATATTTACATCGATCAGGTTGGTGCGCTGACCTGGGGTTACGGAATGAACTCGCTGGAAGCGCTCTCAATGGGTCTGGTTTGTGTCACATCATTAAACGAAGCATACGAATCCTTCATACCGGACCACCCATTCGTAAACGCCAATGGAGAAAACCTAAGAGAAAAACTGGTTAAATTGATTGAACAAAAAGAATTGCTCCGGAGAAAACAGATCGAAAGCCGGGAGTGGGTTGAAAAACACCATGATTATCGAAATGTCGTCAAGCAACTGTACATCTATTACCGGGAAATCGGAGTCGAGATTTAAATCATGCGAATTACTTTTATCCTGCCCGGATTCATATCTATTCCCATGGGAGGCGTGAAAGTCGTCCATGAATATGCCAACCGACTGTCGCGAAAAGGGCATGAAGTTACACTTATCTATCCAGTGATTACTCATTCCAGGCAGTTCGTTGGACGATTACACTGGATTCTAAAACAAACATACAACAAACTGACTAACGTTAAAGATGAATTGTATTATACGCCCGACTCAAGAGTAACTGTTCTGGTGGTAAAGAAGGCTATATCTAAATACATTCCAGCGGGTGACTCCGTCGTTGCCGTAGGCTGGCAAACCGCCTTTTGGGTGAATAATTTGCCTGATCGTCACGGCAAAAAGTTCTATTTTCTTCAACACTTTGAAACATATTTTAAATCGAAAAAAGCGGTTTTAAATACTTTCCGAATGCCCCTCGTAAAATTTGCCATTGCCCGTTGGATTATTGATAAGTTAAAAGATATTGGCGAAACAGCCCTGGGACCTCTGGGCAACGCTATTAATCCAGAAGAATTTTACCTCGAAGCGAACATCAAAAACCGACCAAACGATGTTGTTGTGATATATCATCACATGAATGTAAAGGGCCCGAAAGACACTATCGCAATTCTGAAACAACTCAAAAAGAGTCAAAACATTTCTGCGATTTTGGTATCGTCAAGAAGGCCTGTTCACCAAATCCCTTCCTGGATTAAAATAAAAATTCGCCCATCTATAGAGGAGCTGCGCAGTTTTTATAATTCTTCAAAAGTATTTATACATACCAGCCATAGTGAAGGTTGGGGATTACCGGTCATGGAAGCAATGGCATGCGGTTGCGCAATTATTGCCTACCGAAATCGTGGCGTGATGGAATATTTGATTCATGACGTCAATGCGCTACTAACTCCGATCGGGGACAGGAAAACACTACTATCACAATTGAACCAATTGCTTCAGGACGCTTACCGCAGGGAAAAGCTTGCGAAACAAGGACTGAAAACCGTACAGCAATTTTCATGGGAATCGTCTGTTTTCAAATTCGAAGATGTTATCTCAAAAGGCGCATAATGGAAAAATATCAACCAATCATATCCTTTATCATTTCAGCCTATAATTCCGCAAGCACCCTTCCTGTATGCCTGTCGTCTGTACTTCGGCTAAGCTATCCCCCGGAAAAAATTGAAGTCCATATCGTGAATGACGGATCTACGGATAACACAACAGACGTTCTGAAAAAGCTATCTCTTCCCGGTAATTTTCAAGTTCATACGCACGAATCGAATCGGGGATTATCGGCAGCCCGCAACACGGGAATTCGCCATTCAACCAGCGAAATTTTATTCTTCCTGGATGCCGATATGGAAGTCCCGGAAGATTATGTTCAACAACATTTAAATTTACTCCGAAAGGATCGGGTCGTTGGCGTTGTGAGCTGTTTGCGTCCTTCCCCCAAAAACCGATATGATAAATATCAGAGATACCTTTATGAGGCAAAAAGAGGCGCGGCTCGCTATCCATCCGGCAGCCCGCTGCCTTTTCAGGCGTTTATCTTTTGCGCAACATCGGTTAAAAAGAGTGCAATTGATCAAACCGGCTGGTTCGACGATTCAATAACGACGTATGGCGGCGAAGACACCGAATATTCCTACCGCCTCTGGAATCAATATCCCGACGGGTTATTCTATTCCCCGGAAATACGAGTCATCCATCATCATTACCGGTCTTTCCGGAAAGCGCTGAACACAATCGAGCAGTTTGGCAAAACCGTCGTCCCGTATCTGGTCAAAAAACACCCGGAATTCGAACCTCTTTATGGATTGTCATTCTTAGATTATCCCACACTGCAATCGATACAAAGCAGCAAGTTAAAGCCATTATGTGGTTGGATTCTTAAATCGCAGATAACGTTTAAATTCTTTCGCCTGCTTTATCGTATAACCCCCTATCCGCTTTCCAATATAATCGTCCGAATTCTTATGGCGTCGTCATTATTGCGAGGTATCTCACAATCTTTGAATTTGATCACAGCTTGACATTTATAAAGAAACTATTTATACTGTTTGTATAAAGTATTTTTGGGAGCCCGGTAAAATGGAGGAAGTGTTTAAGCGCTGTTATTGTTGTTTTGTTGCTTCTTTTGACCCCCAATGCCGCCTGCCTCGACGAGCAATTAATTCATTAGAGCCACAAAGACACAAAGATTTTATTTATTGTAATGTTAGTCATCGGGATTATTGTTGTATTTTACTTTGTATCCAGCTCGGTGAGAGATTATTTATCCGAAAGGAAACCATTCCGAGGGAATCTTCGATCAACAAAGGATAAAAATGCGAAATGAGTGTTCAAATGAAAATCCAGGAAGCAGCCAAGAGAAAAGTGCACTTGACAAAGCAAGGATTAGGACTTATATTTAAAAAGAAATGTTTTGATGTAGGGAGGACATAATGTCCTTATATCTTCATTCAAGATTACTAATATCCTATCCAAAAACCTTATGTATAACCCAGATGGGAAAGACCCATATTATTCACAGGGTGAATAGAGAAGAGCGGAACGCCGATGTTAAAGGTTAGAGTAATTGGAGATAGAAGCGAAGCGATTATGGAAAGGATTTTGGAAGGAGCTCCAGTTTAGTGGAGAAACTTAGACTATAACTGTTACGTAGCATAACATGGGTTACACTTTTTCTAACAGTGGTTCTCTGCACAACATGGGTTACGCTCCCACATGTGGGAGCGTAATTTTTAATGCTCAAATATTGCACAACACAGGTTACATTGTTCATCGCTTATTGCCTCTTACATGGGTCTTTAATTTTGTGAGATATAACTCCATTTCTTTTGATAGCGCTTGGAGATTCTCTTGGTTCAAAGTCGGTAATCTATACTCAAATTGTGTTATCAGCTTGTCAACAAGAAAAACTTTAAGCAAGTGAAATTCCGTAAATATTGTTGCTCTGACATATTCATACATCACTTCTTTGGGCATAGAAAATGTTTCGCCCCAGATGTTCAGTTTCAGATCACTCCTGATCAAACGGATAAGATGAATATAGCCTTCGTAAGGAATATCAAGCACCTCTGGCAATCGGTAAGCCGGATTCAGTTTGTTAGATTTGGTTTTCTCATTTTCGATGATTTGGCAAGGTGTTTTTCCTTGATTAACAGTATAAATATGGTTTGTATTATGAAAGTTGACAAACTGTTTCAGAGACGTTTGTAGATGTTCATAATTCATAAATCGCTCAGTACGATAGAATCGCTTGTCAAAGGTACAATTAAAGCGTTCTACAGTACCATTTCTCCAAGGCTCACCAGGTGGAATAAAAATCGGTTGAACATGCATGGAAAGGCATAGTTTGATGACTTTCCCTAAAGAGTGCGGATACCTATTACTTCCTCTGAAACTAAGCTCGTTATCTATTATCAGATATTCCGGTACTTCCAGATTTTTCCATGTATCAATCAGAGCAAGAATAATGGAATCATCATCTTTCGACCGAATTGGAGTACTGTCCCGATCCATCGGGATGAGAAAAAATGTCTATTGTATTGAACGCATAAAAGCGACCATCTCCCTTAATGTATCGTGGACCAACTAAATCAGATTGATGAATATGACCTGGATAGTACGCTTCAGTAAAATATGGATAAGACGTCTCTTTTTCTTTTCTCTTCTGTTTAGAAGACTTCTATATTTGTGCCATATGACATCGAAGGTTTGATATTGATTATGATATGCAGTAACATGCAATTTGGGAAACGGAAGGAGCCCGAAGGGCGACTGGAGTTTCCCAAAAGATTGACATTAGAAAAAACCCTGGGGGCTATCATGATCAACAACTCATCTCTTAGAAAATGGGACAGACTTGCTAAAAAACAACTTAACCAACAATT
>JAUVYH010000004.1 GCA_030603165.1 Fidelibacterota bacterium | reverse complement strand
GTGAGATTGAAAAACAAATAATAGAATTAATTAAACAAAATAAAAAAATATCAAAAGCGGAACTGGGAAATGTTCTGGGTCTTACCGAAGATGGAATTAAGTATCATATGAGAAAAATGACAGAAAAGAAAATGCTGAAATGGGAAGGCACACCAAGAAATGGATACTGGAAACTGGTAGCATCATCCTGATTTATCGGAATATGAAAAAATGGTTGGAAATAAATGAAAAGACAATATAAAAACCGGCAGAAAGGCTTAACTCAAAAGGTACATAGAGAAGAGATAATGAAATATTATAGAAGAGAGCTGACAAAGAAACTTGTAAAAGTTTTTTGTGAATAAAAATTCGTGTAAACAAATTTTATGGATTATCAGGTGAATACTAAATTTAAAGTTGGAATTATCAGTCCGGAATATTCGACGAGAGAAAAATATTCCTATGCCTTTGTTCACGCTAGAGCCAAATTGTATATTCAGAGAGGTCTTGAAGTTAGAGTGTTTGTTATTTCTAAAGAAGATGTTGAATATGTTTTTGAGGGTATAAAAATATTAAAACAACCTTCCAAGTTGCTGAAAGAATCAATAAAATCTTTTGCCCCGGATGTGTTGGCGGTACATTTTCCAAAATATAAAATTATATCAATGATTCAAGACATTAATATTCCGAAAGTTGCCTGGATTCACGGACATGAAATTCTATGGAAGTTCAGATTAGGACCGTCCAAGAATATATTTGATTATATCAAGAAAAGGCTGGTTTTAATTCCCAGGGAGTTATACCAAATTTGCAAAGTAAGAAAATTTCTAAGTCGTGTTGAATATTCTGTCTTTGTATCTAAATGGATGCTGAAAAGCGCAGAAAAGAATTCTTTAAAAAAATACAGGAATGCGGTTATTATTCCTAATCCAGTCGATACGAACTTGTTTAGTTATAAACCTCCTGAAAATATTTATCAGGCAATATCATTAAGAAGTTTTGACAATACAAAATATGGATTAGATGTTGCAATTAAGGCGTTTGTGAATGTTGATCAAGCAAGTTTACATCTTTATGGGCAGGGAAGATTTATAAATAAGTTTGTTCGACTTGTAAAGAAAATTCGTTCAAATACTATGATTGTTAATAAATCAATTGAACATAATAAAATTCCAGATTTATACAACAATTATGGCTTTTTTATAGCGCCAAGCAGAGTTGAGGCTCAGGGATTAGCGATGTGTGAGGCTATGTCATGTGGCTTGCCGGTAATTGCCACAAATGTTGGCGGGATACCGGAATTTGTTAGGGATGGAATTGATGGCTATCTTGTTCCCCATGATAATCCTTTGGAATTGCGAAAGGCTGTTTTGAAACTAGTTTCCAACCCCCAACAATTTATCAAAATGTCTCACAATGCTTCCGAGCATATTAAAAATATATGCTCGAAAAAAATAGTAACCGATAAGGAAATTGAAATATTTGAAAGGGCAATAAAGAAATACAATGAAAACTAAAGTCTTATTTGTATTTGGTACACGTCCGGAGGCTATAAAACTCGCACCGGTTATTAAAATATTTCAAGAAAATCAGGATAAGTTTATAACGGAAATATGTATTACTTCACAGCATAAATCGATGTTGAGGCAAGTTCTCCAACTGTTTGATCTTCAGCCGGATTATGATTTAGATTTAATGAAAAATAATCAGACATTAGAATATTTGACAGCAAAAGCTATTGAAAAATTGGGTGCAATCTATAAAAAAAGCTCCCCGGATATTATTTTTGTTCAAGGAGATACTACTACCGTTATGGCAGCATCACTGGCAGCTTTTTACCAACGAATAAAGATTGCTCATGTTGAAGCAGGATTAAGATCCTACGAGAAATATAGTCCTTTTCCGGAAGAGATAAACAGAATAGTCACTTCTCATCTGTGCAATTTCCATTTTGCACCAACAAAACAGGCGAAAAATAATTTACTACGCGAAGGAATTAATAAAAAAAATATTTGGGTAACAGGAAATACTGTTATTGATGCATTGTTTTTAACATTACAAATTGTCGGGCAAAGTAAAGATATATATTTAAAATACTTTCGTCAAAAAGGGATTAAATTTGATAAAAGAGTTATCTTGGTAACAGGTCACAGGAGAGAAAATTTTGGGAAAGGCTTTCAACAAATATGTGAAGCCTTGAAAGTAATAGCCAGAGAAGATCTTGATATTGTTTATCCCGTGCATCTTAATCCAAATGTTCAAAAACCTCTATATAATATTTTAAGTAACATAGAAAATATTCACCTAATTAAACCTCTTGCATATGATAAACTTGTGTTTCTGATGAATAAATGTTATTTAATATTGACAGATTCCGGTGGAATTCAAGAAGAAGCACCTTCATTAGGAAAACCGGTATTAGTAATGAGAAATGTTACAGAACGACCAGAAGGTATAGAAGCCGGTACAGCAAAACTTGTCGGAACAGATAAAGATAATATCATTGATAATACACTAATGTTATTAAATGATTTGAACATGTATAGAAAAATGAGTGCTGTAAATAATCCTTATGGCATTGGAAAGGCAAGTAAAAATATTCTTGAAGTACTTAATAAAATGACAGAGAGATATTAGCAAATGAAAAATCTGAATAAAAAAAATAACATGCATACTAATATTTATAAGTTTTTGTATTAAGATGGATATAAAAAAAAGACAAATAAAAGAAAAAATTTTAAAATTTGTTACCTACAATGTGCTTCAAATTTGGGGGCATTTTGTCCCCAAAAGAGAAAATATTTGGATTTTTGGTGCCTGGCATGGTGATCTATTTATGGGTAATCCCAAATATCTTTATCTCTACATAAAAGATAATCATAGTAATATTATTCCTATTTGGATGACAAAAAAAAAGGATGTATATAGTCAGATAAAAAACATAGGTGGTATTGTTTATTTTCAGAATACCTTGCAAGCTTTATACTATGGCTTAATCGGTAAAGTGTATATTTACAATACAGGAATTGATGATGTTATTCATTATTCTTTGCATAATGCAAAGATTGTAAATCTTTGGCATGGAATGCCTCTAAAAAAAATGACTTTAGATAGGAGAAAAGTTACAAATTATTCGCCATTGCGGCGCATAGAGAGAAAAGTAGTTTCAAAGCTCACTTCATCCAAGATTGATGGAAAGATGATTGATTTGCTTATAGCAACTTCCGAATCAACAAAAGGAGATATGTATAGCAGTTTTAAATGTCCTAATATTAAAATAACCGGTCAACCAAGAGAAGATATTTTTTATAGTAAAATCGACAGAAAAGCATTGTTAAGAAGAATGGGACTAGATAAATATGAAAAATATATTATAGTTTCCTACCTTCCTACATTTAGAGATAGAATTAAAAAATATCATTCTATATTTTTTGATACCCAGAGAATGATAAAGGAGTTTTTTCAAAAACATCCCAATATCTTAATTATAGAAAAAAGCCACTACCATGAAAGGTTGTCCGCGGATAAAGTTTTTTTTCGTCATCCCAACTATAAAAACCTGTCGAATATACCTTGTGATACCCAGGAACTACTTTGTGTTACCGATATTCTGATTACCGATTATTCTAGTGTTTTTATTGATTTTTTACATTTAAATAGACCAATTATATTTTATCCATTTGATTTTGAAGATTACTATTCTGAAAGGGGGTTTTTCTATAAATACGACGAGGTTGCGTGTGGCAAAATAGTCAACAAACCAGAGAATTTGTTTAGTGCAATATCGAATTATGTTAAAAATTGCAGACTATATGAAGAAAAAAGAAATTCTGTAAAAAGAATATTTCACAAGTTTGGTGATAATCATAATTCAAAAAGAGTGTATGAAGAGATAATAAAAATTGTAGGTTTATGAATTTAAGTATTTCAAATAATTCTATTAGAAAATGCTAAGCAAAATTAAAAACACACTCAAACATTCTTTTATCTACAGCCTCGGCAATATTGCGACAAAACTAATTGGTATTGTCCTTTTACCATTATATACAACACATATTACTGTTGCTGAATACGGCGTACTGGGGATTTTAGAAATAACAATAATGATTCTAACCCAGGTATTGATTTTAGGTCAGTCACACGCATTTTTAAGATTTCATAATTTGGAGGGATATAAAGAAAGAAGAAAATCAACCCTATTTACTATATTTATTTTTCTGTTTGCCATTGGCTTGTTGGTTAATATAGTTGGGCAAAGCTGTACATCAAAACTATCCTCGCTATTTTCAAAACCAACCGATTTTGCTATCTATTTCAGGTTATGTTTCGTGATAATCTTCTTACGAATTATAAACAACCTTTTTCTTAGTGTGCTCCGTGCCAACGAAAAGTCTGTATTCTATGCGATTGCAAATACAATTAAATTTATCATTATATTAGGGTTCAATATATATTTTGTCGCTTTTGCAAAGATAGGCGTAAAAGGAATTTTATATTCATATCTCATTGGAGATGGTTTATTATTTCTTATTCTATTTCCAAAAATGATTTCTGAAATGATTCCAAAATATGATTCAAATATTCTTAAAGCTGCACTTATTTTTGGATTTCCATTAATATTTGCTTCATTGGCTAGTATGTTGTTAAATATGGGCGATAGGTATATCCTAAAACTGCTTGTTGATTATAAAGAGGTTGGGCTTTACAATCTCGGTTACAAAGTAGCTGGTGTTTTAAACATGTTTTTTATTCAGTCATTTACGCTAGGGCTATTACCTTCTGCCTATAAAATATACGGGCAAAAGGGCGACAGACGTTATTACAGTAAGATGCTGACCTATTTTATGTTTGTGCTGTGTTGGGCCGGGCTGGGGCTTTCACTGTTCAGCAAGGAAGTGATAAAATTATTAGCCTTAAATCCGGACTACTGGGCGGCATACACCGTCGTGCCGGTGATTGTTTTAGCCTATGTATTTAGCGGCGGTAAATCTGTAACTTCTCTCGGGATGTACCTTACCGGCAAAACCCGGTTTATCGCTTACAATACAATCTTTGCCCTGTTGTTAAATATTGGCTTAAACTTTCTGCTGATACCCCAATACGGCATGATGGGCGCAGCAATAGCCACTTTGATTGCCTTTATCGCATTATATATTATCACGCAGATAGTATCGAATAGATTTTATAAAATTCCTTTTGAAAACCGGAAGATACTGAATCTATTACTTTTGTCTATTGCATTGTATTTTATCCCATATTTATTTCAGGATATGAAACTAATAATGAATATCACCATGAAAATTCTTATTCTTATTTCGTTCCCTTTTATTTTATATTTTCTGAAATTTTATGAAGAGATTGAAATAGATACCATAAAAAAGATGTTTTTTAAAATTGTTAAATATGGACGGTAGAAATGAGCAAAAAAAAGCGAATCTCAAAAGAAAAGATAAGTCAGGAAAAAGCGTCACTATTAGACAAAATCAGTTTAAAGAACGGCTGTATTTTCAGCGCTGTTTTTATCTTACTTACTCTACTTATTTTCTACAAGCCCTACGTTTTTGATAAACTTGAACCGACCGGCGGTGACAGAATAGGATCTATCGGCTCAACTCATCAAATTACGGAATATCAGAAGCAAACCGGCAAGCGGGCGTTGTGGAATCCTAATATCTTCGGCGGCGTAGCCACCTATCATCGGCTTTCCAACAAGACTTTTCATATTGATAAACTGATTAGCTGGTTGAATCCCTTGCTCGATTGGCGCGTGGGCTGGCTGCTGCTCGGCGCTATCGGCATCTTCTGTTTAATCCTTTATCTCGGTTTTCCCTGGTATTTTGCGTTGACCGGAGCAGTCGCCTTTCTCTTTCTGCCTCACTTTCAGGCGCTGATCATTGTCGGTCACAATGTAAAAGTCAGGGCAATAATGGCGCTGCCCTGGGTTGTGCTCGGTTTTGCCTATTTTGTCAATAAGATAAATTTCTTTTCTCTGCTCGTATTCGCTTTAGCCTTCTCTTTGCAACTGCGCACTCAGCATTACCAGATAATATTCTATGCCTTGCTGGCAATGGCGGCGATCGGAATCATGAAGATTATTGAATGGATAAAAAATAAAGAATCGGGGAAAATATTTAAATCGTTGGGATTATTTGCTACTGGGTTGATACTTGCTGTTTTTATGTCTGCCCAACCACTATTTGTCACTCATGAATACACTCCCTATTCCACGCGCGGCGGCAATGCAATAGAATTGCAGGAAAGCAAACCAGGACAGGCAGAGGTGAAAAAATCCGGCGGGGTAACTTTTGAATACGCCACCCAATGGTCAGTTTCGCTCAAAGAATTGATGACACTCATTTCCCCCAGATTCCTTGGTGGAACTTCATCGGAAATGTATAACGGTAAATCCGTTCCGCAGTTCCGCAACAGGCAATTGCCGACCTACTGGGGTGATATGCCGTTCACTCAATCATCGGAGTATCTCGGTATTTTGATAGTGATTCTGGCAATAGCCGGCATCTGGTACAACCGTAAAAACGGACTTGTGATCAGCTTGTCTGTACTTCTGCTGTTTTCCATTTTGCTCTCCTTTGGACGCCATTTTCCGCCGCTCTATAAATTGCTGTTCTATTATCTGCCCTACTTCAGCAAGTTTCGCGTGCCGATGATGATCTTAGTTTTAATCTCATTCATAGCAATTATTCTGGCAATGTTTGGACTACGGTCAATAATTGAGCGCTTGGATGAAAATAGATTTAAAACACTTTTCTACATTTCAGGGTTTTTCGCTTTATTAGGGCTTGTGCCGTTACTGCTGCCGAATATCCTCTCATACACTTCGCCAAAAGATGCTCGGTTTGCTTCTAATCCACAGGTACTGGATTTACTAAGGCAAGTTCGCCTTGAATTTATGCGGATGGATACAATCAGGATGCTGGGTTTTATCGCGGCTTTCGTTGCGTTACTAATCACTCATTATAAGAAGAAAATAAATAAAGACCTGTTGATTTTAGGCATTTTCTTGCTAATTGCCGTTGATATGATTAGCGTTTCCTGGAGATTTATTAGCACGGCGCGATTGGTAAATCCAAAAAGTGTCGAACGAAATTATTTTAAAGAAACAAAATTTGATAAAATTATTTCCGCCGATCCCGAATATCACCGGGTGCTGGGACTTGGACAATTATTCCAGAGTAATGACCTGGCTTACCGTCATCAGATTGTCGGTGGTTATTCTGCCATTAAACCGCAACTTATTCAGGATATTATTGACAATAATCTGTACCGGAAAGATGATCCGGCGAATTTTCTCAACTGGAATATAATCAATATGCTCAATGCCAAATATATTGTCGCACCGGGAAATATTCAGGCTGAAGGATTAATTCCCCTCGAGATAAGTCGGTCTCAGAAAACAATTTTATATAAAAATGAAAACGCCTTGCCACGTGCATTTTTTATAAAATCGGTGGAAAAGTTTGACGATGAAAAAGATGTTGTTCGGTTTATGAACAGTAACGAATTCAAACCGGATGAATTTGCATTGACGATAGAAGATATCGATACGAATACTGTTTACGACATCTCCGGCACAGTCAAAATTATAGAATATACCCCTAACCATATTTCACTTCAGGTTGAAAATAATGAAAAAGCCTTTATGGTATTATCCGAAGCCTATTATCCAAAAGGCTGGACGGCAGCGATTGATTCCAAACCCGTGCACATATACCAGGTGAACCATGTTCTTAGAGGCATAGAAATAGTAGCCGGAAAGCATATAGTTACATTTGAATTTAAACCGAAAAGTTATCATCGGGCTGCTGTCGTATCTTCCGTTTTTACTTATCTGATGTGGATTTTAATTGTATGTAGTCTGGTTTATAAATATAGATCTAAATTAGCATTTATAAAAAAGCATTAATCCGTATAAAATTGCACACATGGAGATATGCCCATGAAAATATCCATTTACCGTCACTCAAGCAACATAAAGCGTTTACTGTTAGTCCTGGCAATTGTTCTGATTTTCTCCTTGTTGAGGTATTCCCAAAATATCGTCAATAAATTGCGAGAAGATTTGACCAACATGATGCGGTTTTATGCCACCGTATATGTTCAGGCAGCTGCCGAAGAAAGCAATCAGGATTTCAGTTTTATCTTTGATCAGATCATCCGTAAATCCTCAATCCCAATGATCATTTCCGCTGATACAACTAAAACACCAACAGCCTGGCGTAATGTCGATATCGAAGAAATCGAATTAACCGACGATACCCGGATCATTCTTGAAAAAATGATGAAAAGAATGGACTCCGCTAATGATCCGATCCCTCTCATATACAATGACTATAATTTGGGTTACATCCATTATGGGGACACAAATCTGATCCGTCAATTAGTGATGCTGCCGTATGTGGAAATTTCCGTGGTTTTCTTATTCATTTTTCTCGGCTATCTCACGTTCCAATTGATTCGCAGCAGTGAAAAACGGTCTATCTGGGTCGGAATGGCGAAAGAAACCGCCCATCAGTTAGGAACTCCTCTTACTTCACTTATGGGCTGGATTGAGTTATTGAAAACTGAGGCGCCGGACAACGACTACATCAAGGAACTTACCAAAGATATTAAGCGGCTCGAAAAAGTGACTAACCGCTTTAGTAGAATCGGTTCTACACCAAATTTAAAAGTCACGCCCCTTAACCCGGTAATACAGGAAGCCGTCGATTACTATCGCCGTCGATTACCCCAGTTGGGACCCGGCGTATCTATCACATTCCAACCGGGTGGTGAATATCAGGCTGTTATGAACAGGGATCTGTTCATCTGGGCTATCGAAAATTTAATTAAGAACGCATTGGATGCGGTCTCACAGCTAAACGGTAAAATATTGATTACTACGCAATTACTAAAAAACAACCGACGGATTGCCATTAACATCATCGATAATGGAAAAGGCATTCCTTCTAAAGACCGGAAAAACATTTTTCGTCCGGGTTACAGCACCAAGAAACGCGGCTGGGGACTTGGACTCAGTCTGACAATGCGGATCATTAAAGAATATCACCACGGAAAATTGCTGCTGTTAGAAAGCAAACCATCCGAAAAAACCGTAATGCGTATATTGATTAAATGTGTAGCCGTTCCCGGCTTGAAACTTGAAATTGGAAAGTAGAAATTTGGGAGAGATGAAACAAGTTTACGAGTTGGATGTTTATGCCGAAGGCATGCCTTTGGCACAAACCGGCAGAAGCGTTATCAGATATGGTCTGGAACGACTTTGCAATAGTTGAAAAACTCGTCCCAAAATTGAATGCGTTCATCAACAGTACAAAAGCATGAAAGCCAAATTTCTAATTTCAACGTTCCGTGAACGCTTACTTAAATGTAAGTGATCTGATAGGCATTTCACCTATGTTTCTTATAAACGCTATTTTCGATAACATTACCGGATTTAAGGTTGGTATAAAAATTTGATTCTCGTAAATTTCCCAATGTTATGTGATGATAAATGGTAAATGAATGTGGAATTATCTACTATTTTAACACCCGATCTTATACTTTACCCGGTCAAAGCAGCTACAAAAGAAGAGGCAATTTCCCAGTTGGTCGATGTACTGGTGAAAAACGGAAAACTATCTGAAGCGAAAGAGGCTAAATCCGCCGTCTATAGACGGGAAGAACTCATGACCACCGGCGTCGGAAAAGGCGTTGCGCTGCCTCACGGGAAGTACACTAATATTGATGAAGTGCTTGTGTCATTCGGGATTTCCAAAGAAGGTATCGACTTTGACGCCATTGACGGACTACCGGTTCACATCTTCGTTTTGCTGCTTACACCTGAACAATATCCAAGTAAACATCTGAAACTGCTAAGCAAGTTTTCACGCATGTTGAATATTGCCGGTTGCCGGGAAGAATTATTAGCGGCGGGTTCTGCTGAAAAAATCGCCGAAATATTATACCTGTATGATGAAAATACGCAAGCTGGCTTCCGTTAATACAATGACATTTAAACTATATCGATTATCAAAAATAAATCCAGCCAACATTTAAACAAGATAGAGGAAATACTGTGTATCGAAGAATTAAAGGCACAAAAGATATTCTACCGGGTGAAATATACCAGTGGCAACATGTCGAAAAAATCATTAGCGAACGTCTCGAACGAAATAATTATCAGGAAATCCGAACTCCTTTGTTTGAAGTGACAGAACTTTTTATCAGGGGAGTTGGTCCCGATACCGATGTCGTTTCCAAAGAAATGTACACCTTCCCGGATAAAGGCAATACGAGTCTGACGCTGCGCCCGGAACTGACGGCGCCCGTAGTAAGAGCCTTTATTCAGAATAATCTCAGTCAGATCAGCCCGGTAACCAAATTGTACTATTTCGGTCCCCTTTTCCGCCAGGAACGTCCGCAGAAGGGGCGCCTGAGACAATTCACCCAGTTCGGTTTTGAGATTATCGGTTCCGAACACCCCGAAGCCGACGCCGAAGTTATCCAGACCATCTATGATATATACAAAGAACTTGGTATTAATGATTTATCGGTGCGGATCAATAGTATCGGCAGTCTGGACAGCCGGAATCACTATTTGAGAATCCTGAAATCTACATTAAAACCTCATATTAATGATTTCTGCAACACCTGCCAGGAACGAATCGAGAAAAATATTCTGCGCCTATTCGATTGCAAAGTTGAAAGCTGTCAGCACATCCTTGACAGACATGCTCCTTCAATACTCGATCATCTCGATACGGAAGATGCGCAGCACTTTGAAGAAGTGAAATCTCTGCTGGACGCCGCTTATGTCCCGTATGAGGTCGATAATAAACTGGTCCGCGGATTAGATTATTATACCCGCACGACTTTCGAAATTACCAGCTCCTTGTTGGGCGCCCAGGACGCTATCTGCGGCGGCGGACGTTACGATCATCTGATAGAAGATCTGGGTGGTGTGCCCACACCGGCTGTAGGAGTCGCCTCAGGGATGGAACGCCTGCTCATGATTTTAAATGAGAGCCAGGCAATTCCGGAAAAGGAAATCAATCTGATCTATATGGCTGTTTTAGGAAATAATGCCCGCCAGGTGGCTTTTAATATTGCCACAACATTACGTTCACGCGGTCTTCGAGTTGAATTGGATTTTCTGCGCCGCTCGCTCAGAGCACAAATGCGCGACGCCGGAAAAAAGCAAGCCCGCTGGGTGGTTATTATCGGAGAGGATGAGATCCATAAAGACAAAATCCTGCTGAAAAACATGACCACCGGCGAACAGAAAGAAATCCAATTATCACAGGCTGCCGATCAGATTGAAGCGACGATCATATAAATTGGCTCTTCTGAGAAATGAGTGGGCAAGTTAATGTTCAATATCCAACACGGAATCTCCAAATATGAATGAAAAATAAAAAAGTTTGACTTACAGGAACGGTTTGCCACGCTCATTCACGAGCCTTTATACCATGCTCATTCCCCTCGAAGAGATGTCTACGACACAAGCCCCAGCTTGGGAATGCAATGCTATAGAAAGATGAAATTTCCGTTGCAAAGCTGGGGCTTTGTAACGAGTAAGAAAGCATTGATACAGCGAAAAAGGAGCGATAGTGACAAAAATACTTGGATATTGGATATTCCGTGCCTGCCCCGTGAAATCTTTTTTTTATTACACTGGGGTTGGATATTGGGTATTCAGATTATTTATATGTAGTATATCGACACGCTAAAAAATAGAAGGAGCCTATAAATTGGACTTAATTAATATCTATAAACCTTTCTGCTGATGCCGACACTTCCGTTTCCCATTGAAGATCGCTACTATCGCTACAGCACTTATCTACGTCAAACTTTTGGCGAAAAAGTTTATAGAATATCTCTGGACGCCGGATTCACCTGTCCGACTCGCGACGGGCGCCTCGGAACCGGCGGTTGTCTCTATTGCAATAACGCCAGCTTCGCTGCTGACCGTTCAGAGAAATTAAAACCCGTTCGGGATCAGTTAGTTGAAGGAATTGAACGATCTATAAAACACCGAAAAGCCAGGAAATTCTTGGCTTATTTCCAAGCCTACACCAATACCTACGGCTCAGTCAAATATCTGGAGAAACTTTATCGCTCTGTTCTTGATATTCCGGACGTTGTAGGAATCCTGATAGGAACTCGCCCCGATTGCATCAATGATGATATTCTTACTTTGCTGCATGATATTAGTCAACACATCTATGTTTCTATCGAATACGGCATTGAATCAGTTTACGATAAAACCCTCCTTTGGGCGCGCCGCGGTCATAACTTCGACAGAACCCGCCGGGCAATCGAACAGACAAAACAATTTGGATTGCATGTCGCCGGGCATATTATTTTCGGTTTTCCCACCGAAACCAGGGACGAAATCCTGCAATCCGCCGCTATCCTAAATAACCTGAAATTAGACGCCCTGAAAATCCATCATCTGCATGTCGTGAAACAGACGGCATTGGCTGATCTTTTCGCACAATCACCATTCCCGCTTTTTACGGAGCAGGAATGGATCGAACTCGTTTGTGATTTTCTGGAACGGCTGAGACCAAATATTGTGATCCAGCGCCTCGTAGGAGACGCAAAACCGGGTACGCTCATCGCCCCGAAATGGAAAATGCTGAAAGTGGAGCTGCTCCGGAAAATTCGCGAGGAATTGGAGCTGCGACAATCCTTCCAGGGTTATCGTCTTAGCCATTAACATGGATCATAAAAAATTACCGGTTTAGATATATCCTTCCGAAGTTTTTCTTTCTTCCACAAAAACCAAGATATAATCTCCAGTGTTTTGTTCCTTTTCTCTGGTAAAGGGACTAAATTTTGAATGTTTTCTGCCAAAGCAGGAATTTTTCCATTTATCAAAACTCTCAGTAATTGAAAAGAGACTATATTGATTGACCAAGAAACGCTGTTAGAATTAAAAAAGTGGTTCGCTGATTATGTAGAAACATTCCAGTCAGACGTTCCCGAAGACCAATTGAACATAGATTTGAAAGAGAAACACACACGGCTGGTGTGCAAGGAAATTATAGATATTGGCAGAAGCCTTGCTTTAAGTGACAGCGATCTTCGATTAGCAGAGATAACGGCGCTTTTTCATGATGTCGGCAGGTTTGAACAATATGCCCGTTACCGCTCATTTTTAGATATAGAAACCGAAAATCACGCTCTGCTCGGTATCAGAATTCTCCGTACAAACCATGTTTTAGACGCTGTAGATGAAGAGACACGCGACTTGATTTTCTATGCAATTTCTAATCATAATCGTGCATGCCTTACTTGTAATGGATCTGAAAGGCAGTTGCTCTTCACAAAATTGCTTCGTGACGCCGATAAACTGGATATCTGGCGTGTTGTCACGGAGTATTACCATGATGATAACAGAAAACGGAATGGTGTTCTGGAACTGAATTTACCGGACACACCGGAAATTTCAGTAGGGGTTTATAAGGATTTAATGGAAAGAAAAATAGTAAAAGCCGAACACTTGAAAAATTTGAACGATTTTAAATTGCTTCAGATCGGATGGGTTTTTGATGTAAACTTTCCAAAAACTTTGCAGCTGGTTCGTGAGAGAAAATATATCGAGAAAATATATAAAGTTCTGCCTAAGTCAGATAAAGTGGCTAAGGTCTATAAAACAGTTCGTGATTATTTGGAAAAGAATAATGCGGGACATCACAATTAATTTTCATTAAATTTTCCATAGGGAAGATTATAGTTGAAAAATTCACTAAAAAAACATGCCTATCTAATTTTTTTCCGGCTTGTGAAAGCATATCCGAATGCACAATGTTCATTAAAGTTTGCCAATCCGAGAGAGTTGCTTGTTTCTACTATTCTCTCCGCCCAGTGCACCGACAAGCGGGTTAATCAAGTGACACCGGGGCTATTCAAAAAGTACGCGTCAGCAAAAGCGTTTGCGAGCGCCGATATCGACGAACTGAAAAACGACATCCGCTCCACCGGTTTTTACAATCACAAAGCCAAATCCATACAGCAATCCATGAAAACCATCGTTGAAAAGCACAATGGAAACGTTCCTGATACGCTGGAAGATTTACTGAAACTAAATGGTGTCGGTCGCAAAACCGCCAATGTCGTTCTCGGCGACGCGTTCGGCATTCCGGGGGTTGTCGTAGATACTCATGTCAAACGACTTTCCAACCGCATGGGTCTTACAAAGAATTCCGATCCGGAGAAAATTGAACAGGGCCTGATAAAAATATTTCCTCCTGAACAATGGACATTATTGGGGCATTTGATGATAGATCATGGGCGCTCAATTTGTATTGCCCGCAAGCCCAAATGTAACGAATGTTTTTTAAATGATATCTGCCCGTCGGCGGAAATAACTCAAAGGTAGGCTATATGAAGACTGAAGAATTAATTCATCAACTATTGATAAATATTGGAGAAAATCCCGAGCGGGACGTTCTCAATAAGACCCCTGAAAGGGTCGCTGAATTCTGGGGTTACGCAACCCGGGGTTACAAAGTTGATATCGACGCCTTGCTCAAAGAATCGGTCAGCAATGATAAATACGACCAGATGATCCTGGTAAAAGATATCGATTACTATAGTCTCTGTGAACATCATCTAGTGCCCTTTTTCGGCAAAGCTCATATCGCTTATATTCCCGATGGAAAAACTATCGGATTAAGTAAAATACCCCGGATTGTTGATGCATTTGCCAGCCGCTTGCAGATCCAGGAACGCCTGACCAATCAAATCGCTGAAGCCATTCAAAATGTTCTAAAACCGAAAGGGGTTGCCATAGTTATTGAAGCCACTCATCTCTGCATGCAGATGCGCGGTGTGGAAAAACATAATTCGGTGGTTACTACCAGCGCCATGTTCGGTGTCTTTCGGGAAAATGAACGCACACGCATGGAATTCCTGGACTTAATTAAAATCTCACGAATTTAAGGATAGTACGCTTGCCATATATCGGTTGCCATGTATCAATCAGTGGTGGTGTGGAACACGCTCCCAAACGCGCAGCGGATTTGGGCTGCGACGCTTTTCAAATTTTCACCGCTAATCAGATGCAGTGGAAGGCATCACCAATTACTTATGATAGCCAAAGGGTCTTTTTATCAGAAATAAATAAATATGACTTTCAAAACGTTATCTCACACGATTCATATCTCGTAAATCTCGGCAGTCCCGACCCAAAAAAATTGGCGATGTCACGCAACGCATTTATCAAAGAAATCCAACGCTCAACATTTCTTAAAATTTCCTACATCGTCTTTCATCCCGGTTCACACATGGGAAAAGGAGATGATTATGCACTGCAAACCATCGCCGAAAGCCTGGATTACTGTATTGAAAAAGTCCCTGCTTCCGATACCAGCCTACTGCTGGAAATCACTGCCGG
This sequence comes from Fidelibacterota bacterium, assembly GCA_030603165.1. Taxonomy (GTDB): domain Bacteria; phylum Fidelibacterota; class UBA2242; order UBA2242; family UBA2242; genus UBA9312. The sequence continues at coordinate 29,938 of JAUVYH010000004.1, read as the reverse complement.
ACAAGGATCGAATGTAGGCTATAAATTCGAACATCTGAGAACCATTATTAACCGAAGCCAATATCCAAGCCGGTTGGGAGTCTGCTTCGATACCTGTCATGCCTTCGCGGCGGGTTACGATATAGTGAAAGAAGCCGGTTACAATGATACTTTTCAGCAATTCGATGATATTATCGGGTTGGATCGCCTGAAAGTTTTCCACCTGAACGATTCCAAAAAGCCCCTGGGTTCACGAGTCGATCGCCATCATCAATTAGGCGAAGGCTTCATGGGTCTTGATGTATTTTACCGACTCGTAAACGATGAGCGGTTTGCCAATCTTCCAATGATTCTGGAAACGCCCGGCGATGAAGAACATTATGCCCGTGAAATTCAAATATTGAAAGACGCTCGTAAATAGATGTTAAATTTTAAATGTTGAATGATAAATGAAGAAATTGAATGTCATTGATCTCGGCAACTGCGCTTATGACAAAGCCTGGGAAATCCAGAAAGAAACACATGCCAAACGGGTGCGCAACGAAATTCCCGACACGCTCATTTTAGTCGAACATCCACATGTTTATACCCTTGGAAAAAACGCCAACGCCCAGCATCTCATTGCCGGTCAGGATTACCTGAGATCAAAAGGCATCGAAATATACAACGTCGATCGCGGCGGCGATATCACCTATCACGGTCCCGGTCAATTAGTAGGCTATCCGATCTTCAATCTGAAAGATCACCGGGAAAGCGTTTCCTGGTATGTTCACACCGTGGAAGATGTTCTCATCCAAATGCTTGCGGATTACGGAATATCCGCCGAACGAATCGATAAACTCACCGGCGTCTGGGTGGGCGATCAAAAAATCGCCGCTATCGGCATGCGGGTTTCAAAATGGGTCACAATGCACGGTTTCGCCCTGAATGTATCAACCGACCTGTCGCTTTACGACGGCATTATCCCCTGCGGCATAGCCGGCAAAGGAATTACCAGGATAGCCGATCTTGTTCCGGACGTTCAATGGAAAGACGTGAAAGAAAGGGTTGTTGATAAATTCAAATTGCTTTTCAACTTTGATAGTTTCGTAAAAAGTGATTACAGATGTCATTCTAATGAGCGAAGCGAAGAAGAATTTCCGATGAGAACCAATAGAGATTCTTCACTCGTACCTCGTTCATCTCAAAGAGACCTCTTCGAGGGAATGACAGATTTGATACTTTCAACGATTCCGTCAATTTTGTTGTCGTCAACATTTCTCAAGTTTGAAATCGTAGATTATATGATTAATAATTCGTGGATAAAAAATGAAACCTGACTGGCTCAAAGTAAAATACACCGTCAACGAAGACTTCAAGGCGCTGCGTGAAATTGTAAAGCAATACAACCTCCATACCGTCTGCGAAGAAGCCCGCTGTCCCAACCAGGGCGAATGCTGGCGGCGGCGCACCGCCACCCTTATGCTCCTCGGTAATGTCTGTACTCGCAACTGCCGTTTCTGTGCCGTAGGTAATGGCAAACTGCTTCCACCGGATCCGGAAGAACCCCGCAAAATCGGCAATGCAGTAAAACTGATGGGACTGAAATACGCCGTGATCACATCCGTAACGCGAGATGATCTGCCCAATGGCGGCGCTACGCATTGGGCAGAAACCATTCGTGAAATCCGCAGACAGAACACCGATTGCAAAATCGAAGTGCTGGTTCCCGATTTTCAGGGAAGCATCAATGCTTTGGAAACGGTACTTGCCACTGAACCGGATGTCTTCGGTCACAACCTTGAAACGGTGAAACATCTTTATTCACAAGCCAGACCACAGGCGGATTATAAACAATCACTCCGGGTGCTGAAAGAAGCCAAACAACTCGGCGCTGTGACCAAAACCGGAATTATGGTCGGATTGGGAGAGACAAAAAAACAGGTTCTTGAATTGATGCAAGACGCTCGGTCGGTGGATTGTGATATTTTTACCGCCGGGCAATATCTGCAACCCACGAAAAGTCATCTTCCGGTGGAGCGTTATGTTCATCCTGATGAATTTGAACTTTATAAAACTGAAGGACTGAGAATGGGATTTCGTGCAGTGATGTCAGCGCCTTTGGTGAGGAGCTCATACCACGCGGATGAGTTAAACCTGTCAGGTTTTTGAAATCTGACAGGTTTTAATACATTAATCTTTCTCTGTATTATGGATCTAAATTATCTGGAAAGAAAAAAGAGCAAAGATATTTGTGTCCATAGCTTTTGCGATTTTTGATAATTCTGATAATTCAAGAAAAAAGCATAAAATTTATAAAGCATTTTCTCTTGACATTACTCAAAATAAATAATAAGATTGTTTCAGTTAGATGAAAGCGGAAAAGCATGTTAGTAATATTTAAAAAGACTTGATTCTGGATTTTGTCGTGATGATAAGCTTTTTAGAGGCATTGAAACACCTTGGGTTAAGTCCTTTGCATAAATTTATGTTAGAATTAAAAACTTTTAGTAAGGACTTGACTCAAGATGAAGATAAATTAAGTAGGAGGAAACTATGAGAGTAAAAAGAATTTTTAATTGTCTTTGCATTATTATTTTTATAGCAGAATTTTCCTTTGCAGGTGGAATTGTCCCGCCAAAACAAGACCCGAATAATCCCCAGTATGTCAAAGGTGAAATACTGGTAAAATTCAAAGATGAAACTCAAATACACCAGACGCTGGCAAAAGGTGTCCAGCAAACCGGGATTTCAGCCATTGATCAACTCAAACAAACATATCAGGTTGAAAAAATGGAAAAAGTATTCAAAAACGCCAAACCACATTTAACAAAACCAACTTTTAAAGACTATACCGGAAAAATTCACGAAGTACCTAATCTGGATAAGATATACAAAATCAATTATAAAGATAAAATTGACCCTGTTGAGCTTTCAAAAAAATACGAGGAAGTCTCAAGCGTTGAATATGCTGAACCAAATTATATTTCTAAAATTTGCGTTGAACCTAATGATCCAGCATTTTCTCAACAATGGGGATTGCACAACATAGGTCAGTATCATCTGGAAGACGCTGATATAGACGCTCCAGAAGCTTGGGATATAGAATCAGGCGACTCAACAATTATTATTGGCATTATTGATACAGGCGTAGATTGGGGGCATCCTGATCTTGCTGATAAAATGGTAAGCACCGGTTATGATTTTGTGAATAATGATAATGATGCAATGGATGATAACGGTCATGGAACACATGTCGCCGGTATTGCTGCAGCAACCACAAATAATACAACTGGAATAGCCGGTGTAGCTTGGAAATGTAAAGTTTTGCCAGTTAAGGTTTTGCAGAGTAATGGTGAAGGTTCTTATTCGGACATCGCTGCAGGTATAACTTATGCAGCAAATAATGGAGCAAAGATCATAAACCTAAGTCTGGGTGGGTATGCAGAATCCTTTACTTTGAGAGATGCTTTAGAAAATGCTTATTCTACTGCTGTTATTGTATCATCAGCAGGTAACGATAAAACAGAAATACCATTTTATCCGGCAGCCTATAGTTTTGTCGTTGGTGTGGGTGCATCTGATGTGCTTTACAACCGACAAACTCAGACATGGTACGAAGGAGTAGCCTTGTTCTCAAATATCGGACTCAATGCAGACCTTTATGCTCCAGGAGTGAACATTTACAGCACCATTCCTCTTTTCCATCCCCATAGTTACAGTTATACCTCATGGAATGGAACCTCAATGGCGGCTCCTTTTGTTTCAGGAACCGTTGCACTAATTCGTTCCCATTCGCCAGATTGGTCAAATGAACTCATACACGGTCAACTTATTAATACTTCTGATCCAATTTCAGGTGGAATAAGGCTCAATGCTCACAATTCCTTGATTGATGTTGCAGAACCGCAACTTAGTTTATACTCTCATACAATTATTGACACACTTCCCGGTGATGATTCAGATGGAATAGCAGACGCCGGTGAAACAGTAGAAATGATATTCGAAATCCAAAATACCTGGGGTCAGGCAGATAATGTTAAGGCAATCCTGAAGCCTCATTCTTACGAAGATACAATGTTTATTACCATTCTTGACTCAACCGCAACGTTTGGTACTGCCAGTCCCTATGCTCACGTTACAAACAATACCAGTCCCTTCGTGTTTAGCCTCAATAGCAGTACTCCAAATAATATTGATATTTATTTTGATTATGAGATAACCTGTGATAATGGGGGACCTTTCACAGGAACGTTCTATATTACCGCTCAGAGAGGCATTGAAGTTGGAGGAGTGTTATCAGGAAATACTATATGGAGCAATAATTATCTTTATGTTGTTACATCAAATACACTTGTACAGGAAGAGGATACACTTACTATTGAACCCGGAACAAGGATTCAGTTTGATTCTGATAGGTATCTAAGAATAGACGGTTGTCTTATGGCAATAGGAACAGAGGACAGTATGATTGTTTTTACCTCCAATGCTCTAAATCCTACAGCTGGAGATTGGGAAGGTATTCGATTTACTGATAAAAGTGTAGATGCAGAGTTTGATACAAATGATAATTATGTATCTGGGTCAATTATAAAGCATGCAAGGATTGAACTTTGTGGTCCAGGTCTTCTGATATACGATGCATCTCCTTATATTACATCAAATGTTTTTCAGGATATAACGCACGAAGGAATAGACATATCTAGATCTGAAACATTGCTTGAGTACAATTTAATAAGAAATTGTAGCTTAGGGGCTAATAATTTTAATGGTCAAATATTCGGAAATATTATAGAAGACAATCTCAGCGGTATAGGAATGTATGTAAATGGTGGAAGTGTTATTGGAAATATTATGAGGTGTAATCACTCCGGGGGGATTAATATCACGAACGGATTTATTAGCAACAACAGTATATGCCACAATAATGGTTACTATTTTGGAGCTGTTAATTTCGGATATGATGTTAATTCTAATACTTATTTTAAAAATAATACTATAATGAGCAATGAAGGTGGTATTTCATCTTATTATACAGTAGGAATACTTGATAGTAACAACATAATTAATAATATTCAGAGTAGTTCCCAATTTGAATTTCAGAAGTTAAGTTGTACTGACATTTATGCCCAAAACAACTACTGGGGTACTACAAATACTGACTCAATTGATACCTGGATTTGGGATTACTTCGATGACTTCGACCTCGGAAAGGTCATTTATCAACCGTTTGAAACTACGCCAATCGTAGATGCCCCCGGTTTTCTTTATAAGGTTGAATTCAATCCACCATCACCTATTGGATGCGAGATTGATACATTTACCCTTATTTTCAGTAAACCAATGGATATAAGCATTCAACCTTATGTTACTTTTGGAGTATGCGAGCCATACACACAGCATATAATTGAGGGCGATTGGATTGACAGCATACATTGGCAAGGGAATTATGTCTTTAATATAATGACTGGAGATGGCATAAACCATCTGAGGGCAACTACAGCAAAGGATTGTGAAGGGATGGAAATTCCAAAGGATACGAGATTTATTTTTGTAGTAGATGCTGCTGGCGCTTCATCTATTGGCTTTATTGCACAGGCAGGAGATGATAAAGTTCATTTAGAATGGACAAAGCCAGAAATGGTTGATTTAATGGGCTATAATATGTATAGATATTACCAACTTACTGACACAACTTTCTCTGATACTATTTTAATAAATACCTCTATGATTACAGATACTACATATACAGATTACGAAGCAGAGAACGGCGTCACTTACTTTTATATGTATACTGCTATAAGCACGGATTTTAATGAAAGTTATTTTTCCAAATCGGCGAGCGCTACACCTATGGAAGGTCTTGGGTCAGATGATGAAGATTTGAAAATCCCAAAGGATTATTTTCTTGCACAAAATTACCCAAATCCATTTAATCCAACTACAACTATTACTTATAGCATACCAACTCAGAGTAATGTAGAAATAAGGATATATGATCTTCTCGGAAAAGAAGTAGTAACATTAGTAAGTGAAAAACAGGAGGCAAAACATTATAAAGTTATCTGGGACGCTAAAGACAGGTCAGGAAATACTGTTCCCAGCGGAATGTACTTTTATAGGATTGTAGCAAAATCAAGGGATAGGATATTTGCAAAAACAAAGAAATTGTTATTATTGCGGTAAAAAAACCTGACAGGTTTAACACATTTGCGAGCCTTATAAGAAACCCATTTTCTGTTGAGCGTAGCGAATACTAAAAGGATTTAAGATTAATAAAGAAAACCAAATAAATACAGCGGGATTTTATTTCCGGAACCTATTTCAATACCATCAATGGCGTAAAATAGTTTTTTTTCATTACGACATATTTTTGACTTTCCGCCAACCTCAAAGTGAATTTGATCCTCAATCTCGAAATCGGCAATTTTAGATACATAGATTGAATTGGATTGAATAATCTGATGTGCAAAGAAACTTTCCCGAATTGTTCCAATATAGTTTTCAAGACTTTCAGATAGATGGAGTGCCGATAAGAAATTCGGGTTGTGGAAATATAATTTTGCCGGCTTTCTACGATATGCATTACCGCGTTGTCGATACCAGACCATTTGTATCAAATATGCGTTGCAGAGATATTCAAGATACCGATATAAAAACTCTTTGGAAATTCCCAGATTTCTGCTCATTTCTTCGATATTGACCTGGAACGGCTTCGAGGTAGCAATAATATTTAAAAGCCTTTTTAAATTCAGGAGCCCCGAATATTTAATCGGATGAACTGCCGGCAGGTCTTCATATAGCACCTTATCAATAATCCGTATAATTTTCAGTTTGTAACTTGGTTTACCCTCAAGAATAAATGGAAAATTGCCGTACTCCAGATATTCTTTAAAAAATTTCAATACCCTAATTTTGCCACCAATCTCCGCCGCAATTTTAACGTGATTGTGCGTAATATCTGCAATAGAATAAACCGGGAAATTTATGCTATATTGAAAATTCAAATATTCCCGAAATGATAATTCATGTAAATGATAGAAAACCAATCTTCGGGACAAATCGACGGATAATTTTCGAATATGTAATGACGAACTCCCTGATATTATTATTTTAAGTTTTGGGAATGAATCATAGATATTCTTAATCTCCTGAGCCCAATTGGGATAACGATGCACTTCATCAACACAAAGAACTTTCCCTCCATACTGAACATGCTCTTTCGCAATATTGAAGAGACCGGAAGAAAGTACTCTTATATTATCGCCGGATATATATAAAAATTTTGACGGATCACCATAATGCCTGACATAATGCTGAAAAATTAAAGTGGTTTTACCGGTTCCCCTTGGACCGATTATGCCTATAAGACGTTCATCAAATTCTATTTTGCTCATTAGATATCGTTCCGCCTTAACAGGTGTTTCCGAAGCGATAATGTTTTGGATTTCATAAAATTCAGTAAGCATAGCGCTCTCCTTATCGTTAAGTGTAGTTTACGAAATATAACCGAAACCGTAAAGTACTATTTACGATATTAATATTTGAAAAGCACTCCAGGTGTACAAAATCCGGAAGGTTTAAGAAAAGTCTCCCCTTGAGTACTTAACCCTGTAAAATTAAACTGTCGATCCAAACAAACCCATTTCTCCCAGTGGAGATCCCGTGACTTCGCTTGAAGTATGTTTTACACCCTCGTCCCCAAATTCAATCTGTGAACGAGGGTAAGACCAACTTCCCCCTTTGCAATTAATTTCCTCGAAGCTTGCTTCGGAGTAGTTCATTAAAGATCGTATATTTAAATATAAACAAAGTGAGATTTACTTATTTCCGTGTTACATTTATTGCATATTTAAATTATAGCGCTTATATTTGTAACAGATGAATATACTAAGAGTACATAAAATAAGTTGAGGGAGGTATGGACACTCAGGTGATTTTAGGCAAAAATATTCGTGCCTTTAGAGAAAAATTAGGCTTGCAGCAAGAAGACCTGGCTGGATTTTTAGGTATTAAAAGAGAAAATATTAGTTACTACGAGACAGGCGCTCGGAATGTGCCATTAGCACACTTAAAAAAGTTATCCAATCTTTTTGGAGTTACTTTGCAGGATTTACTTTCAGAAGACCTGACAAATAGGATGATAAATATAGCGTTTGCCTTTCGGGCTGATGAGTTTGAAAATGAAGACCTGGAGATAATCTCAGAATTCAGGAAAATTGTCAAGAACTATATTAGATTAGTTAAATTAGAAAAAATGCATGCTCAACAAATTCAATTATAGGTTAAAAAAACTTGCTTCTGAGTTCAGGAGAAAACATGATATTGGATCTTCAGATCCTATAAGGGTCAAAAGCCTTCTTCAATCTTTACAAGTCCTCACTGTTTTTAAACCAATCAAATCGTCAATTTCCGGCATGGCTATTAAACTCGATGAGGACTATAAATTTATTTTAGTAAATTCAAACCATTCATTAGGGCGTCAGCATTTCACTATTTTGCATGAGTTGTATCACTTGTGTATTCAGCCGGATTTCAAACACATGGTTTGTAAGACTGGTATTTTCAATAGAAAGAATTTGTCTGAATATTATGCAGATTTATTTGCCGCATATACTTTAATACCCGAGGAAGGTATTTTAGAAAGAATTCCTAATGATGAACTGCAAAAGAATAAGATTTCGATTGTATCTATTTTAGATATTGAACATTATTATTCTTGTTCAAGAGCAGCCTTGTTAATCCGACTAAATGAAATGGGGCTGATTGATAATAAGAAGTTAGAATCATTTAAGCAAAATATTAGCAAGACAGCACAGATGTTTGGTTACGACATAACGTTATATAGGGGCGGTAATCACGATTTGGTTATAGGAAATTACGGTAGAAAGGCAAAATTTTTATATGACGCAGAGATTATCTCAGAATCAGATTTCATGAGTTTAATGAAAGACATTGGTATTGATGTCAACATAGACGAAAATAATTCTTATGATAAAGAAATCTGAGTACCCAAAAATACTTTTAGACGCTGATGTAATCATTCACTTTATAAAAGCAGATAAGATTTTATACCTTCCAAAGATTTATCACCATAGACTATTATTGTTAGATATTGTCGAAAAGGAATTATTGAGATACCATAGTATGAAAAAATATATCGAGAATCTGACAAATAGAACCGACATTAAATTGATAACTTTTCCAGACGATATCGAGATTATAAAAGAGTATTCTTATTTAACCGACGAATTAGGAAAAGGCGAGGGAGAATCTGCCTGCTTAGCAGTCGCTAAACACAAAAAATATATTATTGCCGGTAGTAATTTGAAAGATATAAAAAAATACTGCTTGGAAAATGGGATTACCTATATTACAACAATGGATGTTCTTGTTGAAGCATGGAAAAAAGGCATTATGAGCGAAGAAGAATGTAATGACTTTATACGGGTAGTTAGAGACAAAGGAAGTCATTTACCTTGTTATTCAATCCAGAAATATCTACAGAAAAAGGAATAAATCTTCCGGAAATTGTCAGATTTTTTACACCCTCGTTCCCAAATTGAATTTGGGAACGAAAAAGACCGTCTTATTTTGCAATTAATCCCTCGCTTGCCTAAATTCCCTCGGTAAATTTGAGAGAAGGAATGGCATTTTTAGAACTACTTTTTCCCCCCGATGATCCAATTACTAAAATTCTGTCGCGCATTGCCAAAATTGCAGATCGGGGGAATGTGCGCGTTTATCTGGTCGGCGGCGCGATTCGTGACCGAATTCTGGGTCACAAAACTAAAGATATCGACATTACGGTTATCGGTAATGGTATTGAATTCGCCAGGGCAATTGCGTACTCTTTCCGGCTGAAAAAAGTATTGGAGTACCCCCGTTTCGAAACGGCAATGGTTCCCTACCACGATATAATAATCGAGGTTGCTACTGCCCGATCCGAACAATATCTGAACAACTCACGTAAACCCAGTGTTTCACAGGGCACTCTCTATGAAGACCTTGCCCGTCGGGATTTTACGGTAAATGCTATGGCAATGTCTCTGAACGAGGAATCGATGTACGAACTGTCCGATCACTTTCAGGGACTACATGACCTCGATGCCGGAATTATTCGCACACCACTTGATCCTGTGGTAACATTTTCAGAAGACCCTCTTCGAATGCTGAGGGCAATTCGCTTTTCCACACAGCTGGGATTTAAAATTGAAGATGAAACCTTTCGCGCTATCGGAAAAGTAAAAGACCGCATGGAAATCATCTCCCAAGAACGTATTACCGAGGAACTGACTAAAATTCTGAAAGTACCGCATAAACCATCGCGGGCATTTTACCTGATGAAAGATTCAGGATTACTGGAAATTATCCTGCCGGAAATTGCCAATCTCGATGGGATGGATCAGAAAAACGGTTATCATCACAAAGATGTTTTCAACCATTCACTCCAGGTTCTGGACAATATCGCCGAAGTGACTAATAAATTTGAGATGCGTTTCACCGCTCTTGTTCATGACATCGCCAAACCCAAGACCAAAAAATATATTGATGGTAAGGGCTGGACGTTTTACGGACACGAAGAGTTGGGCGCCAGAATGGTCAGACGTCTTGCCCGACGTTTGAAGATGTCAAATAAAGTAATGGATTACGCCGAAAAAATGACCCGTTTGCATCTACGCCCGATTGCTATTGCCGAAGAAGGCGTTACCGACAGCGCTGTGCGTCGCCTATGTGTCGATACCGGAGAGCACATCGAAGATTTGATTATCCTCTGCCGGGCGGATATCACCTCTAAAAATCCCCGGAAAGTTGCCGAATACACGGCTAATTTCGACCGTGTCGTGGACAAGATCACCGAAGTTGGGGAAAAGGACCGTTTACGGGCGTTCCAGTCTCCGGTTCGCGGTGATGAAATTATGAAACTCTGCAACCTGGAACCGGGCCCCTCGGTCGGTCATATAAAAAATGCCATTGAAGAAGCGATTCTCTCCGGTGAAATTCCCAATACCTACGATGCTGCTAAATTGTATCTCGAATCACATAAAGACCAGTTGTTGTCAGAAATTTAGAAGCCTTAATCTTAATCTGACAACTTTTAACCGACACTATACTCTAAAACCCTGTTGACGAAAGGAAAACGCGCCGTGAGCGAAAATCAAGAGAAAACGATTCTCTCAAAAATATTGTCTTTATTCTGGGAACCTTCCGGAGCATTTCAATCTTTAAAAACAAAAATCAGTTGGCTTGACATTTTGATCCCGCTGCTAATTGTGATCATAATAAGTTTAATATCTACGTCATATATCGTACCTATTGCAATGGTGGAACAGAAAGCCCGTATTGAAACCAGCGAACGGCTGACCGACATTCAAAAGGAAACAATCATCGAGCGCATGGAAAGCAAGGCGGATTCTCCGGTGCAGTATATTACTACCGCCATTGCTGTCATCGTCAAAACTCTGGTATTAGCAGCCGTCATGTTATTCATCGGCAATTTCTTATTAGGCGGCGAGGTAAAATATTTTACAATGCTTGGGATTACAGCCTATGTGGGATTAGTCGATGTTGTTAGCCTCGGTATAAAAACGCCTTTAATCGTCTCACAGGAAACCACAAAAGTCTATACAAGCCTTGCGCTGTTTCTCGAAGAGAGTGAACATTTTTTATTTCGATTTTTTGCAAATATTGATGTCTTTGCAATTTGGAAAATCGTCCTTTTCAGCATTGCTTTAGGAATTATATTGGATAAAAAAGCATTAAAACCATTTTGGATCATCACGATCATCTGGTTGATATACGCTGTCGCAGCAGCATTACTAGCCGGACTTGTAAAAATTTAAAACAGGAAAAGTACTATGCGAATATTTTGGCTAATTACATTACTTATAACCACAACCGCTGCTTTTGGCGCTGAGAAATTGAATCTGCAGCAATGTATTGAAATCGCGCTGGAAAAGAATCCGGAAATGAGTATTGCAAACAAGCAATTAAAATTGTATAAATTGGGAATTCAAAAGTCTTATGGGGGAACTAAATTAGCTCCAGGAGTTCTACCATATATTTCATTTGGAACAAATTTTGATAAATCTACTACAGGGAAAACTGATGTTAAAAAGATTCCTATAGATGGTGAAGAAATTACTGTGGGTGATAAAATAACAAAAAGGGATTATTATAACTTAAGAGTTGGATTGTCGCAGAATATTTATAATGGTGGCAAAATACGAAAGAGCATTCAATTGGCTAAAAATAATTACAAGAACGCTCTAATTGAAAGAGATCGTTCTCTTCAATTGTTAATAGCGGACGTTACAGAAAAGTTTTACCTTGTTTTAAAAGATCAGGAGTTATTAAAAGTTTATAGTAAATCGCTTGAAAATAGCAGAGAGCAGTTAAAGAAAACCAGGGAACTGCATAGAATTGGGCAGGTTGCAAAGAAGGACCTTTTCAAAGCTCAAGTTCGTGAAGGAAATGACAGGCTTAATGTTATTCAGCAAAGATCAATGCTTAAATCCGCAATATCTAATTTGAATGTTGCAATGGGTAGGGCGCCAGATCAAACACTTGATGTATATGAAAAAGAGTATAAAAACCCTGAATATATAGGCAAACAGGAAGCATTTAACTATGCACTTGGAAATAACAAGACATTACGTTCACTTAAAGCTCAGAAAGAATCATCGTTTCTTTTGTATAAAATAGCAAAAGGTGATTGGTACCCCGCATTATCTTCAACATTTTCATATTCACGAGAAAATTCAGATTTCTATAAGGCATTTGGGGAAATTAATAAACATTGGAGTTATTCATTAGGCTTAAGCTTAAGTTTGCCAATATTTGACGGATTTCGTCGCAAGACAAATATTCAGCAGAGGTTAATAGATTATAAAATATATGATGATCAGATTAACAAGCAAAAAATTGATATCCAAAATCAGGTGCAATATCTTTTATTAGCTCTGGAAACATACAAAGAGATGATCGAGATCAACGAATTGAATATTAAATCGGCAAAAGAGGATCTACGCCTGGCACAGGAAATGTATCGTCTCAATTCAGCGACACTCCTGGAAGTGCTGGACGCCCAGGTAACATTAACACGCGCTCAAGGCGACCTGATCACCACCAAATACGATGCAAAGATCGCTGAAGCGCAACTGGCGCTGGTCATGGGAACACTTTAAAAGGAACCGGAGAGTAAATGAAGAAAAAAAACAAACGTAAAATTATTATTCTGATAATCCTGGCTATTGTTATCGGAGTTGTCATAATCGCAAATCAAAATAAAAGCAAAGTCAAACCCGTTGCAGTACAATCCGCCAGGGTCAAACGGGAAAAGATCGTCCAGACTGTCAACGCATCAGGGTCACTAATACCGCAAACCCAGGTCAAGATCAGCGCCAATGTTGCTGCCCGGATTATGAATATCACCGTGGAATTAGGCGATACCGTAAAGCAAGGCGAACTGTTAGTGGAGCTGGATAAAACCCAGTACGAAGCCGCTCACGAACGCGCCATGTCAGTGGTTCAATCCGGTAAAGCCAATAAAAGGAAAGTGTCCAGCGAATTGAAACGTATGCGGGAACTCTATAAAAACAATCTTACATCCGAAGCTGACCTTGAAGCCGCTATCGCTCAGACTGAAATTGCCGAAAGCCAGGTTGTTCAGGCAAAAGCCACTTTAAAACAGGCTGTAGATGATCTGAATAAAACGCGGATTCAAGCCCCCATGAGCGGAATTGTAACCAGTATTAATAAAGAGGTAGGTGAAATCGCTCTCGGCTCTGTTTTTCAGGAAGACGTCATTCTGGTTATTTCCGACATGTCCAGGATGGAAGTCAAGGCGGAAGTGGATGAAACCGATGTGGTGAACGTCAGTATTGGCGATACGACCCGGATCGAAATCGACGCCATTCCCGATACCACTTACAAAGGCATCGTGTCGGAAATTGCTCACAGCGCCACGACCAAAGGACTGGGAACTCAGGAACAGGTTACTAATTTCGAGATTGAGGTTTCTGTTATCGGACAGGATGCTCGTTTCCGTCCCGGTATGTCGGCAACCGTGGATATCATCACCGATATCAGAGACAGTGCGATTGTCGTGCCGATCCAATCTCTGACGGTGCGACAACCTGTTCAGGCAGATTCTGCAGCGACAGAAATGCCACAAGAAACTGTCAATGTTTTTAATTCGAAATCAAAAGCTGTTGATGTGGTCTTTGTGGTCAACGCCGCGAAGAATAAAAAACCAAGAGATGATTCTCAGTCTCTATTTTCCTTTAAAAGACTATTTAAAAAGAAAACCTATCCTACCGCGGAACAGCGTACTGTCGAGATAGGTATCAGCAGCGACACCCAGTTCGAGATCATCAGCGGTCTTGATGTAGATGAAGAGATTGTTACCGGAAGTTATAAAGCCATCAGCAAAGAGTTGAAACACAGCAGTCCATTGAAAATAACGAATAACAATAAAGAAAAGGAGAAAGAAAAATGAAACGTTTATTTGTAATAATAATGGTTTTGTTGGTCTTCGGGCTGGTCGTCAATGCCCAGGAAAAATTTGATGAAGCAGAAAAAGAACTTGACGCCATCACCGATTCCGTCGCCATCGAAGAAGATACTGACGAACAGATCATGGATAATGATAAAAAAAGCACAAAAATCGAAGTTGGTAAGGATTGGGATGACTGGGATGAAGACTGGGATGATTGGCGTGAAAAACGTAAAGAGGACTGGAAAAGCAGTAAAAAACGCGGCTATTTCCGCGGCGGCGCCGGCGGCTGGGATTATTATATGATGGAATTAAAAATCGATGCCCTCGATGATAAGCTGGCGAAAATTGGTCTGGAGCCTTTTGATAAAAATATATTCATGTCTGGCGGTGGCGGCTGGGGTTATATCGGTCGCGGTATCCGCATCGGTGGAATTGGCGCAGGTGGCAAAGTAACGTCAAGAGGAACGCCTATTAAAGGAGGCGACACGAAAGAGGTAACAATGCGCCTGGGATTTGGCGGCGTTATCATTGAAAAAGTATTTCATCCGTTTAACAAGAGTGAAATATATCTGGGCACGATGATCGGTGGAGGAACCGTGAACATTGATTTTTCTCAGTGGTCTGAAAACACTACCTGGGATCAACTGTGGAGCGGATATGACACCACTTATACGGATAATTTTAGAACTTATCAAAACGGTATCCAAACCAATTATTTTATGCTATTACCTACAATAGGCATCCGGTACAACATTTTCCGCTGGGCGGCTGTTGGTCTGAATGCCGGCTATTTATATACACACAAAAGTCAGGATGGTTGGAAAATGGAAGGACGTACCATCACAGGTGTACCGGACATTGATTTCTCGAATGTTATCTATCGCTTTAACATCTATTTTGGTGGCTGATGCAAACGCTAATAAACTTAAAAGAGATTGTCAAAACATATCAGATCGGAACTGTTGAGGTTCATGCCCTGCGGGGTGTGGACCTCCTGGTCCATTCAAACGAATATATCTCAATTATGGGACCTTCCGGTTCGGGTAAATCCACACTCATGAACATCATCGGTTGTCTCGATACACCCACATCCGGCGTCTATGAATTAGAAGGCGAACTGGTTCACACAATGGATGATAACAAACTGGCGGAAGTCCGCAATCGCAAGGTCGGCTTCGTGTTCCAGACCTTCAACCTTCTGCCCCGCGCCACGGCGCTTCACAATGTGGAACTGCCTCTGATCTATAGCGGAATCAGTACAGCCAAACGCAAAGCCATTGCAGAAGACGCCATAGAAAAAGTAGGTCTGACGGATCGCATGCACCATCGACCCAACGAACTTTCCGGCGGTCAGCGTCAGCGGGTCGCCATTGCCCGGGCGCTGGTCAATAATCCCTCGCTGATCCTGGCTGATGAGCCTACCGGAAACCTCGATTCCAACACAGGTAAAGAGATCATGGCAATTTTCGATGATCTGCACAATGCGGGAAACACCATTATCCTGATCACTCATGAAAAAATAGTGGCGGATCATGCCGACCGGATTGTCCATATTCTGGATGGTCATATTGCGGAAGATATACAGGTGAAAAACAATTGATCTCTTTTATAATCAGCCTTCGGGAAAATATTCTGATCGCTATGCGTGCATTGGCTCAAAACAAGATGCGCGCAATATTAACGACTCTTGGCATTGTCATTGGCGTTCTTACAATTGTTTCCGTCGCCTCGATCATCTCCGGATTAAATACAGGATTTGCCAGCCAGATATCCGCTCTTGGCAGCAATACTCTTTACGTCCATAAGTATCCCTGGATCATTAAGGACGATTTTTTCAAATATCGCAATCGCCCCGACATTACCATGAAAGACGCCGAATATCTTAAGGAACACTCAAGGCTCGCCGAGGCAATCTCCGCATCATCGGGAACTTTTCGGGATATTAAATATCGCAACAATTCCCTGACCAGCATAGGCGTATCCGGCGTCACAATGGAAACCGAGATCATCGAAGGATTCAGTATCGCTGATGGGCGTTACTTCACACAGATTGAGATCGATCACAATAAAGCAAGCGTCGTCATCGGCAATGAGATCAAAGAAAAATTGTTTAATAATAAAAACCCCTTGGGCGAGCGGATCAAAGTCGGAAATTTCTCATATACCGTCATCGGAGTAATGGAAAAACGGGGCAGCATCCTGGGCCATAATCTTGACTCGGAGGTCTATGTTCCGCTGGGCACGATCTTCAAGAATTTTGGCTTTCACCGCAGCATCCGCATTCTGATCAAAGTCTCGTCACCCGAAATGATCGAGCAGGTCAAAGATGAAATCTATTTCCTGATGCGGGTATCCCGGAAACTGAAACCCCAGGAAGAGGATAATTTTTCCATCAATCAGCAGGAAATGCTGACCAATATGTATAAACAGCTGACAAACGGACTTTACACCGCCGCTTTCGGCATCGGCGCTCTATCCCTCATCGTAGGCGGTATCGGCATTATGAACATTATGCTGGTTTCGGTCGCGGAACGCCGTAAAGAAATCGGAATTCGCAAAGCCCTGGGCGCCAAACAGCGGGTCATTACATTTCAGTTCATTATAGAATCAATCATCATCTGCAGCGTGGGCGGTATCATCGCCATTTTGCTTAGTTTTTTGATGTCCCTGGTGATCGATAAAGTTACTCCGTTTCCATCCAATGTACCAATCTGGTCGGTACTCATGGGACTTGGATTTTCAACCTTTGTGGGACTCTTTTTCGGCATCTATCCCGCCCGGCGCGCCGCAAAACTTGACCCTATTGAATGTTTGAGATATGAATAACAGGTAAATATGAATTTCGACGAAGGTTTAAAACTCGCCTGGCAAACTGCAATATCCAATAAATTACGGACTTTTCTGGCAATCCTTAGTATCGTTATCGGCGTTTCGTCCCTTATCGGCATGATGTCCATTATTAATGCCCTGGAACGGCACATGATCAACGCCCTCTCTGCTGTGGGCGGCGACATATTCTGGGTGCAGAAATACCCGGCAGTGCGAATGGGTCACCTGCCCAGAGAAATCCGCATGCGTAAAAACCTTAATTTCAAACACGCAGAAGCCATCCGTAAACGCGCAACCTATATCGAAGCCGTTTCCGGTGAAAGCGTTACGTACGGCAAACAGATCAAATACCGGGACGAAGCAACGAATCCCAATATCCTGGTTTACGGCGGCGATGAACACTGGACGGACGTTAACGGGCGCTATATTTCCGAAGGACGATTTTTCACCAAGGAAGAGATCCACCGCAAGGAATATATCGTTATTCTGGGAAATGATATTGTAGAAAATCTGTTTCCTTTTTCATATCCCATGGACGAATATATTAAGATCGACGGTATCCGCTTCAAAGTGATCGGGTTGATCGAACCACAGGGCAAGTTTTTAGGCGGAAGTCGCGATAACCTGGTCGCCATTCCCTATACCACCTTTACAAAAGCCTTCGGTCAAAAACGCTCAATCAATATCGCCGTGAAAGCCCGCAGAGGACAGATGGCGGAAGCCATGGATCAGATCACCGGCATCCTGCGCGTATCCCGAAAGGTTCCGCCCGGCGATCCAAACGATTTTGAAGTAATTACCCAGGACTCCATCATGGACACCATAAAAAAACTGACCGGCTTTATCTTTATTGCCGCGGTGGTGATATGTGGAATTTCCCTGCTTGTGGGCGGGATCGGCATTATGAACATCATGCTGGTAGCCGTTACGGAACGAACAAGGGAAATCGGCATCCGCAAAGCTGTGGGCGCCAAGAAACGCCACATCCTGAACCAGTTCCTCACCGAATCAATCGGCATCTGCCTCATCGGCGGATTGATCGGAGTAATTCTCGGCGTACTTATCGGTGTACTTATTGCCGGCACCCTGAAATTGCCGCCCACGATCCCCCTCTGGTCGGTCTTTCTGGGTGTAGGTTTCTCTCTAATGATCGGGCTTATCTTCGGGGTTTACCCTGCTATGAGAGCCGCCCGGCTGGATCCTATTGAAGCGCTGCGCTACGAATAAACACATAAAAACATCCCTTACTTACAGTATTCCCATGTTTATTTCACTCACTGGATTGGCGATATTGTTGTAAATAGTTCATGTTATTAAAATCCCTATCATTGGTGCTAATCTCAATAATATTGAGTCTTCAATACGAAAATAAAAAAGATTTAGATATTAAACAAATTCATTTAAATTTTAACACGATATGAAACAATACGAAGCAGTAATAAAAGTAATGGAAGAAAATGGTGGTTTTGCCACTTTGGGATATTTATATGAGCATGTACTAAAAATTGAAAACTGTAAATGGAAAACATTGACACCGTTTGCAAGTATTCGAAGAATTGTACAAAATGATAGATTTTTCTTTAAGATTAAACCCGGTCTTTGGGCACTAAATAAATATAGAAATAAAATTAGCAAAGAGCTACCATTATCTACTGACCATTCAGATCGTAATCAAAGTGAATATAATCATACTTATTTTCAAGGTTTACTTGTAGAAATTGGAAATATTAAAAACTATAAAACAATTGTTCCAGGCCAAGATAAAAACAAGAAATTTCTTGGGAAGAAACTAAAAGATATTACCTCAATAGATACACTGTACCAATTCAGTTATAAATATGTACTTGATAAAGCAAAAACCATAGATGTAATTTGGTTTAATGAAAGAAATTTTCCGGCACATTTGTTCGAAGTAGAACACACTACAAATATAAAAAATTCACTGTTAAAATTTTTAGAATTTCAAGATTTTAGGACATCTTATTATATCGTTGCTGATATAGTACGAAAGAGAGAATTTGAAAACCAATTCTCATATACCGCTTTTAATCCCATTAAAAATCAGATAAAATTTATTGATTACGAATCTCTCTCCAATTGGCATGCAAAATCTCACGAAGTATATATCTACGATAAAATACTAACATCACAAAATTATTAGATGTTTACATTACTGACATTTCGAAAACCTACAAATAAATACAATACAAAAATTTTCCCAGCAACATACTATCACAATGCTCCACCACCAACGGATACCGGTTCCCCTTTTTCTTTCCGGTACCGTACAGTTTACCGGTTGTTTTCAGCAGTTCCAGCAAAGCGAAGCCCAGCGTGATCTGACTCTGTTTGCCGTTCAGATTAGGTGGGATGACGATAAAATTCTTTTCAATGTTATATTCCGCCGGTTGATAGTTGTAGTCTTTGGCGGCTTTCAGGAAGTTGATGATCCGGCAGATGCGAAAAAGCGTCATAGCGGATTCCCGGCTGTAATCCGGTCGGGTATAAGGAAAATAACTGGAGCGATAGCAAAGTTCCGAATCCGGTATCTGCCCTTTTGCGGCTAATTCATTAAAAATTGGTGTTCCCGGAACCAGGTAAAACAGCGATGGACCGATCAGGCATGGCAGTGACGCCAGGAAGAGGATCGCTTGGAGGTTGTCTTTTACGGTATCGCCAGGTAAGCCAATAATCAGGTAGGCGGTTACGGTCAAGCCGATTTGCCGTGCCGTCTGAACAACTTTGGTGAACGCAGCGGTATCGAAAGGACGACTAAGAGCCTGTTGTTTTTTTCGGTCAGGTGTAACCAGCGACAGGTTAATTGAAGAAAAACCGGCGCGCTTCATCTTTTCCAGAACTTCCGCGTCGAGGTTAGTGACGGTAATACCGTTCATAGCCTGGAGTGATAGATCATAATCGGAAAATCGCCAGATGATTCCATTTAGAAAATGATGCAGCCATGGTTTATTGCCGCCAAAATGATCGTCTTCGAAATCGAAGGAGCGAAAGCCCTTCTTGATTTTATCTTCCATTTCCGCAAGCACATGTTCAACAGACCGCAGACGATATTTTGTTCCGAAAGTCTGGTGAATGGAGCAGAATTTACAACGGTGGGGACAGCCACGGCTTGCCATTATCATGGCGTGGAGCTTTCCGGAAAGCGTATATTTCGGAGTTCCGGGAATATCATAATCGGCGAAAGGCAGTTCGTTGACATCGGTAATGATCTCAGCAGGATTCCGCTTAATGTCGCCATCTGAACGCCAGACCAGGTTTGGCACTGCGGCTAAATTTGGTTTGGTTTTTTCCAGCTCATCCAAAAGTTGAGGAACAGCCAATTCGCCCTCGCCAAGAACAATAAAGTCGGCGCCGGCGTCGAAAAGCGATTCGGGATTAAAGTATGTCCCGGGACCGCCGATAATAATTGTGGCGCGATGGTTTTTTTGCCGGATCAACGGAATGATCTCCAGAACCTCATGAATATAAGTGGTGAAAAGCGCGGCAATTAAAAAAACATCGGTTTCAGCCGGAATAAGGTTGGCGATCCGATTGATATTCGGACCAAAACGAGAGTAGGATTTATAGAGCGAGAATGGAGATGCGTCGTCCGGTCGGTAATATTTTGCAACAGCCTGTAATTCTCCGGGAAACGGTATCTTGCGGGGTTTTCCCTGACGCAGGTCGAGCAATTGCAGATCGTGTTTTTTCAGCATTGCGCCGATGTGAAGCAGCCCGAGCGGAATATTCCGGATGTTGGTGGCGTAGAAATCTTCGATGGGCGGCTGGATCAAGCAAATGTTTGCCATAATCAAAGCTGCATCAGGAAAGATGATAAAGTCAAGACCTGGAAATCTACAGTCTATTCCGGCATCCACCTTGACAAAACTTTATAAAGGGTGTAAATTCGCTTTCGTTTTTTTTAGTTGGAATATGAATTTGATAACGATCGGAATTCCGGATATGCGATTGACGCCTGTTGCCTCTGTCATCTCAAACATCCTTCGAACATATTTTAACAGATTTTTTATATGAAAAAACATTTGGCAGTGACGCCGTTCCATTATTTTTAAATCATTGACTATTGTGACGTTGATAAAGGAGAGTTTTCATGGAGTCGAAACTCGAACATTTAATTGAGAAGATAAAAACCGACGGGATTGAGGAAGCGAAGAAATCCGCCGACGAGATTATCAAAACAACCCGAAAAGAAGCCGATTCTATTATTAAGAAGGCTCATGAGGATGCGCAAAAGATTGTCGCCAGCGCCGGGAATCAGGCTGAAAAACTCAAGTCTAATGCCGAATCCGCTTTGAAGCAGGCTGCCCGTGATACCGTGCTGGTGACGAAGGAAAAATTGATAAAGCTGCTTGATATGGTATTTCAAAGGGAGCTGGGAACCGCCCTGTCGCCGGACTTGATGAAAGAGCTGATCCTCAAAATAGTGGAGCATTGGAGTGGCGGCGCCAAACTGGAAGTGTTGGTCAGCGAAAAAGACCTGGAAGAATTGCGGGAACTGATGTTTGTAAAAAGCCGTTCGGAATTAAAAGACACCGTCACCATAAAAGTGGACAAAGGCATTTCAAAGGGCTTCCGCGTCGGGTTGAAAGACAACAATGTCTATTATGATTTTACCGACGAGAGCATCGCGGAATTTCTCGCTGAGTTTTTAAATCCCGGCATAAGAGAAATATTAGATAAGGCGTAATGGACAGATATTACTATTTAGCCGCACAACTTCCTGTACTGTATTTCGACAAGGAACCGTTGATGACAGTCGAAAGATTCCTGTATGAAGCGCAAAAGTGGTTAAGTGAAGGTGATTTAAAGGCTCTGAAAGAAGCAAATATCAATACCATTACGGCGAAAAAATCCGATCTGCCGATTCTCAGGGAATTCATACTCTACGAATATACTCTGAGGAACGAATTGGTTCAGTATCGTCAGGCTTTGCGCAACCGGCAGGAGCATAAACCGTTGTTGTTTCCTGTTTCGGTATTGAAAGAGGGCAATCCGCTGGATGTGGAAAAAAAACTGCTCCAATTACGCTGGCAGGTAATAAACGAGCTGGAGTTTGGACATTACTCGGATATTGAATTTCTGGCGTTATATTATCTGAAGCTCCAGATATTACGGAGACTACAATATTTTGATAAAGATACAGGCAAAGAAAAATTTAAAACATTTACCGAAATAGGCGTATGAATAAGACTAAAGGAACCATTGTAGGTATTAACGGCAACATGATTTCGGTTGCCTTCGACGGCAATATTATCCAGAATGAAGTGGGCTATGCGATCACCGGCGAGGATCGTCTGAAGTCCGAAGTGATCAAGATCCAGGGTAATATTGCGTTTATGCAGGTGTTTGAGATTACCAAGGGTTTGAAAATTGGTGACAATGTGGAATTTACCGGAGAAATGCTCTCGGTGCAGCTGGGACCCGGAATTTTGGGGATGGTATATGACGGTTTACAGAATCCACTGAATGAACTGGCTGAATTGCACGGCTTTTTCCTGAAGCGAGGCGTAATTCTCGATGCTTTGGATTTCAATAAGAAATGGGCGTTTACACCGACGGCTAAAAAAGGCAATACCGTTACCGGAGGCAGTATCCTCGGTCATGTTAAGGAAGGTATTTTCGAGCACAAGATTTTTGTGCCGTTCAATTATCAGGAAAATTTTATAGTAAAGTCCGTCGTTGATAAAGACAGTTATAAAGTTGATCACGTCATCGCCACAATTGAAAATGACAAGGGTGATAGATTGGCACTTATGATGTATTTTGATTGGCCTGTGAAAATACCGATTACCAATTATCGCGAAAAAATGGTGCCCAAAGAACCACTAGTGACCCAGACCCGTATTATCGATACTTTTTTCCCGGTTGCCAGGGGTGGAACTTACTGTATTCCAGGTCCTTTCGGCGCCGGTAAGACCGTTCTTCAGCAGGTCACCAGCCGTTTTGCGGAAGCCGATATTGTGATTATTGCGGCATGTGGTGAAAGAGCCGGCGAAGTCGTGGAAACCCTGCGGGAGTTTCCTGAGATTACCGATCCCCGTACCGGCAAATCATTGATGGAACGGACGATCATCATCTGTAACACCAGTTCCATGCCGGTGGCTGCCCGCGAAGCATCGGTTTACACGGCGGCAACGCTCGGTGAATATTACCGACAGATGGGCTTGAATGTGCTTTTATTAGCCGATTCAACCTCCCGCTGGGCGCAGGCGATGCGCGAGCTGTCCGGTCGTCTCGAAGAAATCCCCGGCGAGGAAGCCTTTCCCGCTTACCTGGAATCCCGAATCGCTCAATTCTATGAACGCTCCGGTTTGGTGGAACTGAACGACGGTAAAATGGGAAGTCTGACCATTGGCGGAACCGTCAGTCCGGCAGGCGGCAACTTCGAAGAGCCGGTGACTCAATCGACGCTAAAGGTGGTCGGCGCATTCCATGGTTTATCCCGCGATCGCTCAAATGCACGACGCTACCCGGCAATTCATCCGCTGGAAAGCTGGTCGAAGTACAAGAGTTTTAATCAACCGAAATCGATTGATGACGCCCGTAAAATACTGTTCAAGGGGAATGAAGTTCACCAGATGATGTTGGTAGTAGGTGAAGAAGGAACGTCGGTGGAAGATTACATCATTTATCTGAAATCCGAATTCCTCGACAGTGTTTATCTGCAGCAGAATTCTTTTGATTCTGTTGATGGAGCGACGTCTCCCGAACGTCAAAAATATGTCTTCAATTATGTCCACGACGTGCTGATGACTGAATTCAGCCTGAAAGAAAAAAACGAAGCCCGGAATTTCTTTAATAAAATGCGACAGTTGTTCATCGACTGGAACTATATCGACATGAAAGATGAAGAATTTAACAGGCAGGAAGCTGTAATAACCAAATTGATTGAGGAAAACTCAAGCGATGCAAAAGGTATATAATAAAATATTAAGCGTATCCGGTAATGTTATTACCGTCAGCGCGAACGACGTCTCTTATGAGGAGCTGGCGGAAGTTACAACCCAGCGCGGCAAATCTCTCGCCCAGGTAATTAAACTCGAAAACGATATTGTATCGCTGCAGGTCTTTGCCGGCAGCCAGGGCATTGCCACCAACGATGAAGTCCGCTTTCTGGGAAATCCCATGCGCGTGACTTTTTCGGATAATATGTTAGGTAGAATTTTCAACGGCAGCGGCGTTCCCCGTGACAGAGGACCGGCGTTGACTGAAAATATGATCGAGATTGCCGGACCGTCGGTTAATCCCGCAAAACGTATCATCCCGAAAAGAATGATCCGTACCAATATCCCAATGATCGATCTTTTCAATTCGCTGGTGGTTTCCCAAAAGTTGCCGATATTTTCGGTGTCCGGCGAACCCTACAACGAGCTGCTGGCGCGTATTGCGCTGCAGGCGGAAGTGGATATGATCGTCCTTGGCGGTATCGGATTGAAATACGATCAGTACATGTACTTCAAGAATACATTGGAAGAGGGCGGGGCTTTGAGCCGGTCGATTTTCTTTGTTCATACTGCATCAGACCCGATCGTGGAAGGTTTGATGGTGCCCGATCTCTGCCTGGCTGTTGCTGAGCGTTTTGCTCTCAAAGGTAAAAATGTTCTCGTTCTGCTCACCGATATGACCAACTTTGCCGACGCGCTAAAAGAGATCGCCATTACCATGGAACAGGTTCCGTCCAATCGTGGTTATCCGGGCGACCTTTACTCACAATTGGCTGCCCGTTATGAAAAAGCGGTGGATTTTGATACCGCCGGTTCTGTGACGATTCTGGCAGCGACGACCATGCCCGGCGATGACGTCACTCATCCGGTGCCCGATAATACCGGTTATATCACCGAAGGTCAGTTCTATCTGCGCAATGGACGGATTGAACCATTTGGGTCGCTCAGCCGTTTGAAACAGCAGGTTAATGATAAAACCCGTGACGATCATCGCGCAATTATGGATGGTCTGATCCAACTCTATGCCCAGTACAATGAGACCGAAGAAAAACGCGCCATGGGTTTCCGGATGAGCGAATGGGACAAGAAATTGCTGAAATATGGGAAATTATTTGAATCCAATATGATGGATCTGTCGGTTAATATTGCTCTGGAAGACGCCCTCGATCTGGGATGGAAAATTTTAGCGGAATGTTTCACACCGGATGAGACTCGTATGAAAACCGATCTGGTTAATAAATTCTGGCCGGAGGAAGCTGCGTAATGGCAAAGATTCGTTTAACCAAAAACGAATTAAAGAACCAAAAAGAGGCGCTCAAGCGTTACACCCGCTATCTGCCCACGCTGGAACTGAAAAAGACCCAGTTGGTTAACGAGATCCGGATCATTACCCATCAGATTGAAACAATCCGGAAAGAAATAGAACACTTCGAACGGGAGCTGTTTCAGTGGGTAGATGTTTTTGGGGAAGAGATCGATATATCGTCTCTTTTCTCCATCGATAGGATCGTCACGACCAGTGGAAATATTGCGGGAATCGATATAGAGATATTTGAGGAAGTTGTATTTATAGATGAAGAATATGATTTTTTTGAAATTCCATTATGGGTAGATAAAGGTATCGATGCCTGTAAAATGGAAATTATTCAGAGAGCAAAAATACAGACTCTTGAAAAACAGATGGAAGTGCTGCGCGAAGAACTCCGCATCACGATCCAGCGCATTAACCTTTTTGAAAAGGTGAAAATACCGGAATCCAGAGAAAATATCCGAGTTATACGGATTTATCTCGGCGATATCCAGACGGCGGAAGTAGTTCGCGGAAAGATTTCCAAAAGCAAAATACAGAAGAAAAAGGAACTGGCGGCGGCATGATTGTCCCAATGCAAAAAGTGACCCTGTTTATCAGCGCGAGACACAAGGACGCGGCGCTCAGGCAGCTGCGCAAATTGGGCGTTGTTCATATTCAGCATTTAAAGCCGCCGATATCGGATGACATATCAGGATTGGAAGCCCGGCTGAATTCCATTGAGAAAAGCCTTTTGATTATTGAGAATGATGCTCAGAGTGTTGCTAATAAAACAGATAAAAAAGATGATATAGAGAAATTGGTCGATGAGATTCTGGCGCTGTCGTCGGAAAGGCAACAGATCGACGGCATTATCGAAGAGCAGGAATCCCTGCTGGCATGGTTTGAACGCTGGGGAAAAATATCGGCGGCTGATGTTGAGGCATTAAAGGATAAAGAAATATATATCCGTCTCTATAATGTCTATAAAAATGTTCTTAAGAATCTGCCCGATGACACTATTGTAGAAATTCTTCACGAAGATAAAAACCAGGCGCTGCTTGCATTAGTTGCAGAGAATGAAGATCAGCGGCTGGAATTTAAAGAAGAGCTCATTCCCCGGGAGAATTACCAGTCCGTTACTGTTGAATTGGATCGATTGGCTGTCCGAAATGAAGAGATAGATAAACGGATGACCAAACTGGCTCAATATGCCGGTCAAATCCAAGCCTACAAGCAAGATCTGGAAAAACGCCTCGAATTCGCCACCGTGAAATCGGGTATGCAGGACGCCGAAGAAATTACTTATTTGCAAGGCTTTTGCCCGCAAGATAAAGTTGACAATCTGGTCAAGGCTTCGGAAAAAGAGGGCTGGGGTTATCTAAGTGAAGAGCCGGAGTTGACCGATAATCCGCCGACGCTATTAAAACTGAATAAGTGGATTAGTCTCGTTAGACCTGTTTTTGACTTTCTTGGCACAGTGCCGGGCTATCGGGAATATGATGTCAGCATGTATTTTCTGATCTTTTTTACACTTTTTGTGGCGATGATTATCGGCGACGCCGGTTATGGCTCCATATTTCTTTTAGTCAGCATGTTTGCTCACCGTAAATCAGTGAAAAAAGGTCAACCGCTTTCCCTGGCGATAAAGCTGTTCTATGTGCTGAGTATAGGTACGATTGCCTGGGGAACCATCACGGGTAACTGGTTTGGGGCGATTCAGATCGCGGGCATGCCTTTTTTTAAGGCGCTGACAATTCCCCAAATCGCCACTTTTCCCGAACTATTCCCCGGTATGGAGATCGACCCTCAGCGGAATGTGATGTTTATCTGTTTTGTTATAGCCGTTATTCAACTGGGTTTGGCGAATATAATAAATTTTGTTAACGAATTGCCGCAATTGAAAAGTATTGCTAATTTGGGCTGGTTTGCTATCATAGTCGGACTTTTCTTCCTGGTATTGAATCTGGTTTTGGGTATGGCTATGCCGGCATTTGCCACTCCATTAATTATAATTGGTTTGGCATCTGTTATTTTGTTTATAAATCAGGAAAAGGGCGCCGGCATTTTACAAGGAATTGTGAAAGGGTTTGGCGGCGCATTTACAACTTTTCTGGACGCCGTGAGCTCGTTTTCGAATATTATTTCCTATATCCGTCTCTTCGCCGTGGGGATGGCAACGGTAGCGATTGCATCGAGTTTCAACCAGATTGCCGCGCCGCTGATGAAGGAATTCACCTTTCCGGCGGCAGTCCTGATTTTGTTAATTGGACACGGATTGAATATCGCGATGGGCTTGCTGTCCGTCATTGTACACGGAATCAGGTTGAATATGCTTGAATTTTCCGGTCAATTGGGCATGGAATGGACCGGATATGAATATGAACCTTTTAAAGAAAACATTAAAAATATAACAGAAGGGGAAATAAAATGAATATTGGAATGATTGGACCTACCGCGGCTTTAGGGCTCGCAGCTGTCGGATCTGCTCTTGGAACGGGTGTCGCATCCCAGGCTGCAATCGGTGGTTGGAAAAAATGTTTTGCAAACAATAAACCGGCACCGTTTATGTTGGTGGCATTCTCCGGTGCGCCGCTGACACAGACGATCTACGGTTTTCTGCTCATGCTTTTTATCAGCGGCAGTGACAAGGACCCGTTAACATTAATGTCAGCCGGTATCTTCGGCGGACTGGCAATGGGCTTCTCAGCCTTTTTCCAAGGCAAAGTCGCTGCTCGTTCAGCCGACGCTCTGGCGGAAACCGGCAAGGGTACCGCGAATTACTTTATGGTGATCGGTATTGTAGAAACCGTCGCGCTCTTCGTGATGGTTTTCCTGCTCTTGATGCTGTAATAATCTTCAGTTTTTAAGTTCTAACAGGATCTTACTCCTGGCAGGGATAAATTCATAGCAGCCGTCCTTTGTGGCGGCTGTTTTTGTGACACGGAGAAGCAAGAAAACCTTCCGAAGGTTCAGTAAGATAAGCGTCTATGTCATGATGAAAAAACCTTCGGAAGGTTAATTGACGGCACTAACAACTTTGCGAAAGTTTTTTCATGAGAATTCTCTGACAGTTGTTGAGTTCTGCGCTATTTATTAATGAACTTTCGCACTAATTTTAGATGTGCCGGAGCCAGCAAAAAACCTTCGGAAGATACGGGCAACTTCTGAAAAAGCGATATCCTGCCGATAGTTCAAAATATATCTGAGCAAACAAGGATACCGCGTAGCGGTTTTAGTATTGTAAATACATTCGCTCCCCCTGGAAAGATTTCCCTGTAGGGGATTAACAAATTCACTCTACCATCTGTTGGACTACGTATCGGTTGCCAAGAAAGAGGACAAAAGCTGAAACCAATTTGATCCGGCGGCTGCCGGACTGAAAATCGGTTTTAGCTCGTTGTACGGTACCGCCACAACGCAGAACATTATGACGAGAGGGAATCAAAATGTGGGACTTTATAACAAGATCTGCAAGACAGAAAATATATGGATATTATTTCTCGTAAAAAAGTATAGGAATTTCAATTATCTTTTTAAAATCTTTATCGGCGGTAAGGAGCGGAATTTGTAAAAACCGGGCTGTCGCTGCAACGATTGCATCGGGCAGATTGAGATTATATTTTGTTCTCAGGTATATTGTGTGAGACTTGATAGATTCATTAATATCAATAATAATTGTTTCTTTCAAGAATTCTCTAATAATTTGAGATTCTTCTGATGAAAGTTGTGGAAAACTCAACAATTCAAGTTCATTAATAAATGAAAGATGAACGATTCGACCGGACAGAATACCCGCAATATCTCTGTCACCACCGAGCAGATAGAGTATGATATTAGTATCTGTCAGCAGATTAATTCCACTCATCTCGAATTCGCCGCTGGTATGTGAGTGGATCCTCTTTTAAGCAGATTTTACCACAATATTGTTTGGCATTTAATCCCTTGCGTTGTTTCTCCGCGTGACGGACTTTTTTTTCTGTTATTTGTTTTGTTTCATTTTTTTTCAAAGTAATTACTGTCATATCGGTATCCCTTAGTTTTTCTGATTTAAGTTTAGAGGATAATTCGGAAAACAACAAGGAGAAATCTGTTTTTATTCTTGTTATATCACTCTCAGTCTGTATGAAAAGGTTGCAGAAACCGCTCATTCTCATTCCGCAGCGGTACTACGGAAAGACCTATACCGACTGCTCCTATATTTGTGCCATATGACATCGAAGGTTTGATATTGATTATGATATGCAGTAACATGCAATGTGGGAAACGGAAGGAGCCCGAAGGGCGACTGGAGTTTCCCAAAAGATTGACATTAGAAAAAACCCTGGGGGCTATCATGATCAACAACTCATCTCTTAGAAAATGGGACAGACTTGCTAAAAAACAACTTAACCAACAATT
>JAUVYH010000159.1 GCA_030603165.1 Fidelibacterota bacterium | reverse complement strand
GTAAATGATATTTTGACAACTGGCGCACAGCCACTGTTTTTCCTGGATTATATTGGTCTGGGAAAACTTCGACCGAAGGTTGTTACGGATATTGTTCGGGGGCTTGCTACAGCGTGCAAAGAGAACGGCTGTTCCCTTGTCGGCGGTGAGATGGCGGAAATGCCCGGTATTTATCAAAATAAAGACTTCGATCTTGTGGGAACTATCGTCGGCGTCGTTGAGCGGGAGCGAATGCTGCCCCGCAACATACAGGCGGGCGATGTGTTGATCGGCTTATGGTCGAGTGGACTGCATACCAATGGTTATTCATTAGCCAGAAATGTGTTGTTGAAACATCACAAGGTGGGTGATTATATTAAAGAATTAGGCGCGATTCTCGGCGATGTGCTTCTCGATGTACATCGGTCTTATCTGCCAATTATCAAACCCTTACTTGGAAATACTGACCTGCATGGAATCAGTCATATTACCGGAGGCGGCATCGAAGGTAATACAAGCCGGATTCTGCCGGATGGAACGAAATTGGAAATTGATTGGGACGCCTGGAAATGGTTGCCGATTTTCAGTTATATTCAATCTTTTGGTGATATCGCCACAGAGGAAATGCGGCGGGTGTTTAATCTGGGAATCGGGTTGATATTGATTGTAGAAAAAAATGCAGCCGGTTACTTCGTTGAATTATTAAAAAAGAGCGGAGAAGATCCGGTTGTTTTAGGTCTGATAAACAACTAATTTGATCGATAGACATATTATGGAAATACGAAAAAAACGGGTTCAAATTGCCGTATTGGGCGCAGGCAGTTGGGGAACGACAATTGCTATCCATTTACATAAGCTGAAACATGAAGTAAAGTTATGGGAATATTTTCCTGAAAATGTTGCCTATATGAATAAAACTCACCGCAACCCTCTTCTTGAAGGAATTCCGATTCCGCCGGAAATTCCGATATTCAACGATTTAAATCTTGCTGTTGAATCCGTTCAATGTATCGTTATTGCAGTGCCGTCGCATACGGTGCGGGATTTGTTGAAAAATCTATCGGGGTTGGTAAATAAAGATGTAATTTTCATAAATTTGTCAAAAGGTATCGAGGAAAATTCGCTTTTAAGGATGAGTGAAGTGATTGTAAATGTTCTTGATCATCCTTCCGATAAAATCGTTACACTGCACGGACCAAGTCATGCCGAGGAAGTAGCCAGAGAAATGCCGACGGCGATCGTCGCTGCTTCAAATAACAGTGAGACTGCGCGGTATGTCCAGAAAGTGTTTGGATCGGATTATCTCCGTGTTTACTCAAGTTCTGATATTATTGGAGTTGAAGTCGGAGGGGCGATTAAAAATATCGTTGCCATTGCATCCGGTATTTGTGATGGATTAGGTTTGGGCGATAACACAAAAGCAGCATTGATCACGCGTGGGTTAATGGAAATGATCCGCATTGGCGTCCGTCTGGGTGGACGTGAAGAAACCTTCGCAGGATTAAGCGGTGTTGGCGATCTTATTGTAACCTGCGGCAGTAAACACAGTCGCAACAGATATGTTGGGGAAGAGATTGGGAAAGGTCGGAAATTGGAGGACATTTTAAATGGAATGTCTATGATTGCCGAAGGTGTTCATACCTGTATGACTGTTCATCAAATGATGAAAAAATATAATGTCCTGATGCCCATTTCCGAAGAGATTTACAAAGTACTCTTTGAAGACAAAAACCCGCAAAAAGCGCTACGCGATCTGATGGGGAGAGCTCCGGCGAAAGAATGGCATTCTGTTCTGAAATCGTAATGCAAATCAAAAGCCTGATATTTATAATCTCTCTACCAATATTACTATTTTCAAATCAATTAACTGTTTCTGATCCTGTTCCGGTCTGTGGTACTCCGCATACATGGGGCAAAATCCCGGAAATTGTTATTACAAAACGGCTGGCGAAACCAACTGCCGGTGATACAACATTTTATATCAGGGAAGACCTTCATTCCAGCACTGCTACAATGATCGAAGTATCCTTTTATAAAATAAAGGAGGAGAACGAGATTGTCATTTATGCCGAAGCAGCCGAAGTCGATTCCGGAAGAATCTCTCTAGCTGACGCCGAGAGGTTAGTAACGGCTCTCCTGGATGAGACCCCCGCATCATCAATAAATCCCAATAAGGGGATCATTGCTAATGAAATCGAGATATTCGGGCAAATTCCGGATGTAGATAAAAATGGTAAACTTTTTGTGCTGCTGATTGACGTCAGAGACGATTATGTACCGGGCGAGTCTGAAACGTATGTCGCCGGATATTTTGATCCGCTTGATCAAATAAATCAGCCCGGGAAAGGAAATTACAGCGATATTATTTATATCGATACAAATCCCGCAAAAGTGTATGACGAAGCAACCCTCGGCGTCGTTGCTCACGAATTACAACATCTAATTCATTATGGAGCAGATTCCGACGAGAGTATCTGGCTAAACGAAGGTCTTTCGGAATTAGCTCCGATTATCCTCGGATTTGAGTCCCGGTCTTTCAGCTTGTTTTTACGTGATACAAACAGACCCTTGAACTCATTTGACGAAAGTGTTACCGATTATGCAAAAGTCGGATTGTGGACATTTTATAATTATAAACGATTTGGCGTTGATTTTATTCATGATATTGTTCAGGAAAAATCCAATTCATTGGATAGTTATGAGAATGTAATGACGAATAGTGGCTTTGCGACAACAAAAGAGGAATTATTAAGAGACTGGTTCATCGCAAATCTGATTAATAATCCCGATATATTTGGTGGAAAATATAGCTATAAAGGAGAAAATATTCCCGATGTCCAATCAGATCATTTTTACGGAAATTTTACGGGCGACAATACGATCAGTATGAAATTGTCCAACGCCGCTGCCCAGTACATTCAATTTTATGCCGGAAAGGACATTGAATTTAATCTCGATTTTGATACAGACCCGCAGTTTAAAATGGCAATAATCCGGCATTCGGATGAGGACCAGGTAAATGTGACATCTCTTACTACATCATCTTATCATTTTGAAGACCCCGATTTCGGGATCACGTATGAAAAAATTACGTTTATTCCGTTCTGGACAAAGATCACATCGAAAGAAAGTACTATCGCCTTTGATTATTCAGCCAGCGGTATAGGCGGCGTCGAAGAGTCTGAGATCGTTTACGATGAGTCGGTCAGTTATTACATTCAACTGAACGATGCATTCGCTGCCGAGAAATTTCAATTACCCGATGGATCATCTCAGCTAGCCGGAATCATGGTTAATGTGGGCAAAGACTCGCCGCTGATTATACAGGTTCTCCAATCTCTTAATGGAACTCCGCTGGAAGAATATGAAATTATCCCCAGCCAGACAAGTTGGACTAAATTCTATTTTCCCAATGGTGTATCATCATTGACTACAACCTCATTTTACATCTCAGTCAGCAGTGAGGACTCCAAACAAAGTCTTGGATATTGTGAAACAGCCGAAGGTTTTGGCAGAGCATATCTGAAGACGGGACTTATCTATTCTGACCTCAATAGATACAAGGTAGGTGATGAAAGTCTCAATGGTGACTGGGCGATTGCCGCCATCATTCGCAAAGAAATCACCAGCAGTCCGATGTTATCGGTAGCGCCTGTCATACTTCTGTTTTGGAGTGGTGAATATACAAAAACCTTTGAGGTGCGCAACCTCGGTTCGGAAGAATTAGATTGGCAAATCATATCACAAACTCCGGTATGGATGACGGTCAATCCCACGGATGGAAGCAATCTGACAACGCGTCAGTCGGTTTCCGTAACGGTGAACCGGAATTTGCTGGATCCCGGTATTTATAATCATAATTTGGAAATTCAATCTAATGGCGGCAGTGATTCTCTAACCGTTTCGGTATTGGAGCGGAATCGGAGCCATCCTCAATCGGTAATTTATCCGGATGATATGACATTTTCCAATCAAGTTACTAAGAAAACACTGAGGGTCATAAATATCGGGAATGGTGAAGCAGGATTCAATTTTCAATCTGATGATCCTGCGCTTGCGTTTTATCCCGTGCAGGGAGTTGTGAGCTTGACGGATACGGTTCGCGTTGATGTTTTTATCGATCCGGAGAACCTATCCTCATCCACGATACCGTTCACATTTTATAATGGAATCGATTCACTCTATCTGGATTTCCAATATACCGGGATTATCACCGATCCGTCAGATCAGTTGAAGATATTTTCCGTCATTCCGAATCCATTTCTGACGTCGGATAGGCAAACTGTCGATATCCGCATCCGCCTGATCGATGATTCGAAAGCATCCTTGAAGGTTTATAATATTTTAGGGCAGAAGATTGATGACTTTACTATTTCCGAGCCATACAAAGGACTGCATGTGCTCCGGTGGGCTGGAAAAAACAGCAGGGGACACCGCGTCAGCGGCGGCGTATATTTCCTGGTATTGCAACAGAAAGACAAGATCAGTAAGCGGAAACTCTTATTGCTTAACTAAGTCTCACAAGCATCTCGCTAAATCATTACGGTGGCTGGGAATGTCGTAAACACATTTAGTTCCTTCTCAAATTCAGTGGATAAAATAAATAAGGGCTTTTTCTTGAATCGAGTGGAAAGTTCCGTAGTTTGTAATCCGTAATCCGTTGTCAGTAGACAATGATTCTTTGAGTTCAAAAGCGGACGTGTTTTGCAATAAATAACGACTTATGAATACTATGGTTGTTTTACTGACTACGGGCCACAGACAACAGGTTACGAAATTACCCACTCTAAACGGGAAGGAACCAAACACTTTTAATGGAGATTATTTTTACATGGCAGAACTTGGAAAATTTAACAAACTAAGGGCGATCCTGGAACTGGATTACGGCGTTTATCTTGACGGGGAAGATTTGGGTGAAATATTACTGCCGCGCCGATATGTGCCTGAAAATTGCCAAATAGGTGAAGAGATTGAAGTGTTCATTTATCACGATTCCAAAGAGAGGCTGGTAGCCACCATCCAAAAGCCCTTCGCCATTGTTGATCAATTCGCCTTGCTGAAGGTCAAGGCGGCGACTGACGTTGGTGCTTTCCTGGATTGGAACCTGCCGAGGGATCTGTTTGTACCTTTTCGTGAGCAGAAGCAGAAAATGGTTGAGGGCAAGTCCTATGTAGTTTACGTCTATCTCGATGAAAAAAGTGGACGTATTGCCTCCTCCTCCAGGCTGGATAAGTTTCTGGACAAACAGGAGACTGATTTTCAGGAAGGTCAAAAGGTTAACCTTCTGATTTGCAACCGGACCGATCTGGGGTATAAAGCCATCGTTGACAACACTTGCTGGGGGATACTTTATGAAAATGAGGTTTTTCAGACGTTAAAGAGTGGACAGCGAATTGAGGGATTTATTAAAAAAGTACGGGATGACGCAAAGATTGATCTTTGCCTGCAAAAACCCGGCTATGAAAAGGTGGATGATATTTCGGAGAAGATACTGGATACGCTGAAAGCGCATGGTGGATTTATTGCCGTCAGCGATAAAAGTTCGCCGGAGCTTATTTACGAGTTGTTCGGAATTAGTAAAAAAACCTACAAAAAAGCTGTCGGTGCGCTCTATAAAAGGAATATAATCAGCATTGAGGATAAGGGCATAAAACTTCGGGGAAAATGACAAATTAACATTTCTCACTTGAACTCTGAAAGAGTTGAACATGAATAATCATAGGTGTAACCTATGGAAAAAGCCATACTATTAATAACAACTCTGAAAGAGTTGAATCTCTCTTTCTAAATTTTTGTATATGTAAAAATTCTTTCTCATCTATAAGTTCAGCCCTTTCAGGGTTGTAGTTTTTGTTTCTCTCTCCAGAGGTTTCACCTGTGGTTATTCGTATTGAATCCTTTCAGGATTCTTTCTTTTCTACATGAACTTTGTACCCTAAATTGCTCTGTATTTTCCCACCGGGACTTTTTTGGAGCATAGAGTTACGAAGTGAGAAATGTTAGTAATAAACTCATTTAGCCCTCGTTATACTCGGGCGGAAATGGGTTTGTTATTCTTCTTTGATATAATAAGATTGATAGTCTATAAAACAGCCACAGAATCGGCGTTGGTTTTATTTTCGAAAACAGGCGCAAAATCCGGTCTGAATGACAGGGAAATTTCCGGGTCGGATGGCGCTCTCATTGTCAAATCTTCATGCTTATATTCTCTCATTAGCGTGTTGATCAGTTCTTTAACCGATATTATCTCTTTGACTTTATAAGCATTCGTGCCGGCGAAAGCAAATCCGCTTCCGAATCTGCCTTTGCGAGCAGAGATTAGGGCATTAGCTATGCAGTAAGGTACTTCTGTATAATTGCAGGTTCGCAGACATTTCCAGGGACATTTAAAGGGTTTTTTATTGCCTGCGGACACCGATTCCAGGAAATCGTTATTAATCGCTCTGCCGGGCATTCCAACCGGACTTTTTATAATTCTTAGATCATCTTTTTGACAGTTTACATACATTTCTTTGAACCGGATATCCGCATCGCATTCATGAGTCGCCACAAAACGAGTAGCCATTTGTACGCCGTCGGCGCCGAGTCGAATAAACCTGCAAATATCAGCGCCGCTGTAAATACCCCCGGCAACAATAACGGGAATTTTTTTACCAAACTGAATTTCGAATGGGGCAACTGCGGCTAAAACTTCAGGAAGCAAAGATTCGAGCGAGTTGGATTCGATGTAGAGCTCAGCAGCTTTGAAACCTAAATGACCGCCGGCGAGAGGACCTTCTACAACCACGGCATCGGGAATGTGCCGATACTTTTTAGCCCAATGCTGAAATATGATTTTCGTTGCTCTGCCCGATGACACAATCGGGATAAAGTTCGTATGAATATTTTCAAGTCCCTGATCAACAATGCTGGAGGGAAGTTTCAGTGGCAATCCGGCGCCCATCAGGATGACATCGACTTTTTCTTCTACTGAAACTTCAAATAAGCTGTCGGAATCCGAAAGCGCCATCATAATATTTACACCGATCAGTCCATCGGTTTTTGAACGGGCTGTTTTTATTTCCTGTCTTAAAGCCTTGGAATTCTTTTCACTTATGCTGCCCTGTAAATTATTTCCGGACATTCCAAGTCCGACAGCCGCGATGACGCCAATACCGCCCTCATTAGCAACAGCCGAAGCCAAACCCGAGAGAGATATTCCGACGCCCATGCCGCCCTGGATGATGGGTATCTCTGAAATCAGTTTTCCTATTTTCAGCGTTGGCATTTTTCCAATCATTTTTATTTCTTCCTTTATTTATCAGATGCTGTAATTTTACTGTCTATTATACGGAACATTTTGGATTGGTTTTGTAAAAGTACTGTAAAATCTTCCGGAAAAAGAAACGACATAAATCTGTCAGGTTTAATCGCTTACCCCTATCTTAACCTCGATTCGACAAATTAGCCTCAAAAATGCTAAAATATTGGGAGTCGGCCTTCGCAAGTTGTTGTTTTAATTAGTTTGATTTGTCGGAATCGCAGCCGTAGTGCCTGAATATATATTTTATACTTGGTGGGGCG
>JAUVYH010000236.1 GCA_030603165.1 Fidelibacterota bacterium | reverse complement strand
CGCCCCACCAAGTATAAAATATATATTCAGGCACTACGGCTGCGATTCCGACAAATCAAACTAATTAAAACAACAACTTGCGAATGCCGACTCCCAATATTTTAGCATTTTTGAGGCTAATTTGTCGAATCGAGGTTAAGTGATAGCACGCATTAGATTTTTTCCTCAGGTCAAAACATGACGGAACTATAAATGGCAACTTGGCTTATTTCAAGGAGTTATAAAACTTAAGTCTAGTAAGCTAAAGCAAACTTTACTCAAGTTTTCTTAAAATTTATATGACAATAGACTTGATATTGGCTTGTTGAACCAATATATTTATTCATATATTGGCGTGATAAGCCAAATATGAGAAAAAGAGAGGTTATAATATGACTATGAATAAAGAGCAATTGAGAGACATTCTGCTCCTGCAAAACGAAAAAATAACTGAAGAAGAATTTCTAATCAAGAGGGAACTGTTAAAAAAGATAACGGAATTTAAGAAAACACCATTTGCTATAATTATTTCCGGAGTAAGAAGGTGTGGAAAATCCACATTGCTGAAGCAAATCAGACC
Organism: Fidelibacterota bacterium; assembly: GCA_030603165.1. Classification (GTDB taxonomy): domain Bacteria; phylum Fidelibacterota; class UBA2242; order UBA2242; family UBA2242; genus UBA9312. The sequence continues at coordinate 2,970 of JAUVYH010000236.1, read as the reverse complement.
TGATGATAGTTATTATATCAATTTTGACGACGAACGACTTGTTAGTTTTTCAGTAGATGATTTCCAGCAAATGTATGAAATGTTGATTGAACTTTTCGGTGAACAAAAAAAATTCTTCTTTGATGAAATCCAGAATATTAAAGGTTGGGAGCGTTTTGTCAGGCGGCTGCACAATCAAAAAAATAAAATCTATGTCACAGGTTCCAATGCGTCGATTTTGAGTAAAGAGTTGGGAACTCATTTAACCGGAAGACATATTGCCCTGGAATTATTTCCGTTTTCATTCAGAGAATATTTAAGATTTAAGCACTACGAGTTGAAAGAATTGGACAGATTGACCTCCATAGAAAAGAGTAAGATTAAAAATATATTTCTGGAATTTCTGGATAAGGGCGGATTTCCCGAATATTTACAGACGGGGAAGACAGAGTATTTACAGAATTTATATGAGAATATCCTTTACAGGGATATAATTGTCAGGTACAATTTACGATCAGAAAAGCCCCTTAAAATAACGGCGCATTTTGCCGCAAGTAATGTTGGCAAGGAATTGAGTTTTAATAGGATTAAGAATTTAACCGGGCTTACCAGCGCTACGACCGTAAAGGAATATTTTCAATATTTGGAGAACAGTTATTTAATGTTCCTGTTGCCGATGTACAGTGATTCATTGAAAAAACAAATCTATAATACTAAAAAAGTTTATTGTATCGATTCAAAATTGGCGGAAACAGTCGGATTTCGATTTAGTCAGGATAGAGGAAGAATATTCGAAAATACGGTTTTCCTGCAATTGAAGCGGCAGCGTAAGGAGATATATTATCACAGGGGAAAAAAGGAGTGTGATTTTGTTATAAAAGAAGGAAATGCTATTGTTGCTGCGATGCAGGTAACCTGGAGCCTGGATGATGAAAATAAAAAGAGAGAAATCGATGGTTTAATGGATGCTTTGAATTCATACGATCTGGATGAAGGGTTAATATTAACTTTTGACCAGGAAGATGAATTTGAAAAAGATGGCAAACGCATCATCATAATGCCGGTTTGGAAATGGTTGTTAGTTTCTTAAAAGTTAATTTCTTGCTTTTTTGCAAATAAAATTTTGGATTCTCGACGGTAAAAAGCATACTTTAGCTTTAGTGAAAAGAATATTAAAAGGGTAAAGAAAGTTTTAATCCCGATAAATCGGGACAGAGATCGCAAAGGTACGCAGAGTTTATCAGAAAACTTTTTCCAAAAAGTGTTTGTCTTAAATGTGTCAGCAGTTTCGGTTTGGATACATATTTGTTATACATTTAATAATTCTCTGCGTCCTCTGCGCCTCTGCGTTTATAAAATATTTTTGTCATTTTTAGTTCTGGCTTGTCCGGGTTATGTAAATAGCAAAATTGAAAAATATCTGTCAAATCGAACATGCCCGGCATAGAAGCGTCATCAATTTTTTGAAAAATCTGCCGGCTGGACATATTGCCTAAACCTGGATAAACCCCGTAGAATAACAATTTTAGAAAAGATCGTTAACCGTGAGAAATAGCAATATTCAACAGGGCAAGCCAGAATTTCAAATTGCCCCCTAGATTGTGACATATGGCAATGAGCAAATTTTCAGTAAATTGCAAAAGTTGTAAGTTATTGTTTTCATTGACATATGGCACAAGTGACGATATTGACATTTGGTCAATTTTTATTGCCAAATGGCATTATCTTGGGGATATTTGATATACATTATGCTTTTTACCGTCGAGAATTCAAAAACTCAAACCAACTCGATTTCTGCTAATCCTTACATCGAACTCACATTAATTCAAGACATCAATTGACGCCCTTTCCATATTAAAATCCATTAGAACAGCGAAATAGTCTAAACTATTTTATAGTAGACGGACTCTTTTTGATAATTCCACTTGACTTCAATAAAAATATTGCATAAAATTGCAAACGTTTGCGGTCTTGTTGTTATTCGTTTTTAATATTGGAGAGTATGAAGTGAAAAAAAGTCCGGTGACTATAAAAGATATCGCTAAAAGCCTGAATATTTCGCCGTCCACAGTTTCAAGAGCATTACGAGACCATCCCGATATCAGCACACAAACAAAAAAAAGGGTTAACTCTTTAGCAGAAGAAATGGATTATCATCCAGATTCAATCGCTCAGAGTTTAAAGCAAAGAAGAACGAATCTTATCGGCGTTATTGTTCCTGAAATCAAACATAATTTTTTCTCAGCTGCAATAAGTGGGATCGAAGAGATAGCATACAGAGATGGATACGCAATCATTGTATCTCAGTCTAATGAAAGCTATAGTAGAGAACGTGTAAATGTTCGCGCTTTAATTTCGAACCGGGTAGCCGGATTGCTCATCTCAATTTCTCAAACAACTGAACAAAGCGACCACTTTAAACTTTTAGAGCGCTGGGGAATTCCATTTGTCTTTTTCGATCGAGTATGCGAGGATATCGAAGCAAGTAAAGTCGTGGTTGATGATTTCGATGGAGCGTTTAAAGCGGTTGAGTATTTAATTAACTCAGGTTACAAAAGAATAGCGCATATTGCAGGTCCGAAACATTTATCAATTAGCCAATGCCGCCTTAACGGCTATTTATCGGCGCTTAAAAAACATGAAATTCCATACGATGAGAATCTTGTTGTTTATGGAGGTCTTAATGAAGAAGATGGATCTAGAGGCTTTCATAAACTATTACAGTTAGATCAGCTTCCGGATGCTCTTTTTGCGATAAATGACCCTGTTGCAATCGGCGCATTTGAAAAAATTAAGGAACACGGCTTTAAAATTCCGGAAGATATAGCTCTGGTAGGTTTCTCAAATAATCCCATTACGCGTTTGGTAGAACCATCTCTTACAACAGTTAGTCAACCGGCTTATGAAGTAGGTAAAAGAGCTGCAATGCTGTTAATAGAGCAGATTAAATCCGGCGAAAATTTTATACCGAGAAAAGAGGTGTTAAAAACT
>JAUVYH010000190.1 GCA_030603165.1 Fidelibacterota bacterium | reverse complement strand
CCGCTCCATTTATTCCACGTTATATCTTACTACAGAATCTTTTATTTAAATCTACGTCAAACTCACTGTACTGGATTTATGTTGTATTATTTGCATTATTAATTTGTGCTTTATCATTTTCGGTATTCAGATTTTTTCATCGGCGCCTGGAAAAATCGAAAACCAAACAACAATTAATTTCTACCAATCAAATATTCGTTTTTATTCTGCTTATCATCCTGAATATCTTTTTTATTTATTCATTGCCAAATTTTAATCCGCTGCATACCGGCAGCTGGCTTGATAAAATGCTCCCGCAATCATTACTGCCTTCAACACTTGTTGGGAATACACAGTTTTTCGCCGCGGGACTCATTTTATTAATGACGTTAATTGGATTATTTACTGCGATTCTTATCTATCACTTCAATATTATTAATTCAAATTCACTCAGGAAGCGATTTCAACCGATTGAGTATAGTGTCTTTTCCGTAATAAATATTAACGAGTCGGTTGTTAGTAAAGTATCTTCAATAATGAAAAGAGTCACAGATCATGTCAAAGATATTGAATTGATAGTGTTTCATAAATCAGTCGGGCGATTTTCAAAGTTGATCAACAATTTCACAAAGCGGATCGTTCTGATAAACTCCTTTTTCAGATTTAAAATGATAGAAAAACAAGCTTTAATTAAATACTTAACAAACATCAATCAGACTATAAGACAGAAAGAAATATTGATTCCATTAATCGCAATAATCATTTTCTTAATAATATTTTTAATTAGTGTTTTATGACACTTTGAAAGAAAGGTTTTTATATGGGTAGCCATCCTTTATCGACAATTTTGATATTACCGTTCATTGGAGTGATCACCTTGTTGTTTGTTCAAAATGCAAGGAAATCCGCTATTAAAACAATAAGCGCCATCGTAGTTGGACTTCAATTATGGTTATCGTTACAACTATTTTTCAATTTTGATACAACGACAAATTATTTACAGTTTGTTGACCACTATTCATGGATTAATTTATTCTCAATTGATTTTATCATAGGAGTAAACGGACTAAACCTTCCATTCGTGCTGCTTTCTTCCACTGTGTTATTTTTAACTATTTTTATTTCCTGGAATTTGGAGCATCAACAGAAAACATTTTATATGTTGCTCTTGATTTTCGATTTTGGGATTATGGGTGTTTTTATCGCATTTGACCTATTTCTATTCATAACTTTTATAGGCATTTTATTATTTTCAACATTTTTTCTGATAAGTCTATTTACTTCTGATCCACAGAAAAATCCCGCAATACATTTCGGAATATACGCGATTATTGCGTTTAGTTTAATATTGATCGGCACATTGCTTATATCATCAAAAAGTGATCTATTAACTTTCAATATTACCCATTTAATCCAAAATCCCAACCCGTCAAATGGCTTCCAAATTATGGGATATTTCATTCTGTTAACCGGTTTTTTATTTATCACTCCCATTATCCCCTTTCATTCATGGTACATTCCGACAGTGTCAAACACAATCGCTCCCGTAAATATTTTAATAATGTCACTGTTTACCAAAATCGGGTTATTTGGTATCCTGAAATTAGTATTCCCCCTGTTCCCCTATGCGACCCGGGAATTAACGTTGATCATCGGGATATTAGCGCTTATCAGCATTCTTTATTATGCTTTATGTGCATTCAGCTACAAATCTTACCGAACTATTGTCACATACTTTTCCAGCTACCAGATAGCGATAGCATTCTTAGGTCTGTCATCGGTATTATCAATAAAATCGAATCTGATGGGAGCCGCTGCAACCGGATTAAACGGCGCGATAATTCAAATGTTCAGCGCCGGACTGATTATACCAATCCTGATCCTTTTACCTAAACTGCTACATAATATATCCATAAATAAACCGGGTATAAATGACCAATCTGGCAGAAATCGCTGGATAATCTCATTCGTCATCATGCTTATTTTACCGGCAAGTTTCGGCATTCCGGGTTTCTTGAGTTTTATATCTCAATTTTTGTGCTTTTTAGGAATATTTCAGATTGTATCAACCCAAATTCTGGGAATAATTGCATTTATCGGAATTATTTTTATAGCCGTCACTTTTTTCAAAATAATCCGAAGTATAGTACTCAAAAACAGTGACGTCGAGTTTGATGTTAACCATTCCGAAACGAGCAATGAATTGCTAATCGCCACAGTGCTTATCGGACTGTTAATTCTCTTCGGATTATACCCGAAACCATTATTACAAACGATAAACCAAAGTGTTCAGTACTTAGTCAGCATAATCGCGGCTATATAAGCCTAACCTGGATAAGCCCCCGAAGGGAGAGCAGAACCAAAAAATGACAAAAATATTTTATAAACGCAGAGGCGCCCCAATACGGTCATACCCTGTTAAATATTGCTTCGCCCTAGAGAAATATGCTTCGCATTTCATAGGGTGAACATTTCACAGGGTAAACTTCCCTACGGGGCAGGCAGAGGACGCAGAGAATTATTAAATGTATAACAAACATGTATCCAAACCGAAACTGCTGACATATTTAAGACAAGCCCTGTCCCGACGAGTCGGGATCATAGAGAGTAATCAAACCAATATGATAAGGAAACCTTAGAAATGATCGTTCATAAGAAGAAATTGCAATATTCAACAGGGCAAGCACTTTCGAAATTTTCTAATAAACCCCGTGAGATAATATTGTAAACACATATGTTTAAACAAGAGTTTTTTAAATTTACTAAAATTATAGAATTAACAAAGATAATGAGAGTATCTAACGGGGTAAACTCTGCGTACCTTTGCGATCTCTGCCCCGATTTATCGGGGTTAAAATTTTCTTTACAAAAAACAAGAAAATGAATAGTAAGGGACCAACGCCATGAACAATATCACAAGTTTGATATATTTTATCCCTGAATTGATTCTATTTTCGGTAATATTCTTTTTATTTTTAACCCAGGACTCGCCGCGAAAAAATCTGATCGTTCCTAAAAAAGTATTGGTATCTTTGGGAATTCTTGCAGCCCTTATATTAAATATTTTTCGCTGGTCCGACCCGTCTCATGGTTTATTCTATAATTCAATTGCCATTGATCCTTTTACCGGTTTATGTGGTCTAGTCCTCCTCTCTGCAATGTTCATGTTGACATTATCTGATTTTTTAAGTCCCGGAAGTGACCAAAAAGATGAATCGTCGCTGGTACATAAAATGCTGATTCTAACGGCGTCAATCTTATTAATCGAATCGAACAATCTGATCATGTTATTTCTATGCGGCGGATTGATCGGAATCGCCTGTATCGGATTGTTTCAGACAGATCCAATATCACAATCTAAGCGCCAACATCTTAAATCCTTTATCACTTACAATTTATTGTCATTATCGATTCTCATATTTGGATTTTCATTGCTATATGGACTGAGCGGCTCACTGTTTTTTCAATCGATGAGTCAGGGGATGACATCAATAAGTAATTACCCATTCGTTAGTTGCGTATTGCTGACTCTGATCCTGTTTGGTTTAGGATTCCACGCCGGTATCTTATTCTACTATTCTTCATTTTCAAAAATCGGCTTCGAGTTCAATTTTTCAATCAGTTCTATTACTCTTTTAATTCCGTCAATTGCATACCTCGGTACACTTGTCAGGTTAGTAAATCTTATATTAATTCCGGACGGCTTATCAAATACGGCTATCGGCTATCAAGGTCTGTTCATCGCCATCCTATCCTTAATTGTTGTGATGACTGCCAACTTTTTATATAATCGTAAAAGGAACTTGAAAGAGTTGCTGATGCTGGCAGTTTTAATACACTCGGGTTTCATTCTGTCAGGAATATCGGTCCTTAATCCCGAGTCTATATCAGCGTCAATCTATCTAACAATATCAACTGTTATCATTTTTACCGGGTTGTACTCTGCTCAAAAAACCTGTAGCCAATCCGACAAGACTATACGATTCTTTCAAATTATATTCTTCCTGGGATTGATCGGATTTCCCGGCACAACCGGTTTTACCGCACGATTCCTGCTATTCAAATCATTGTTCCAATCATCAATTCCGGAATGGGTCACGATTCTGCTCATGTTAAATCTTCTTCCTATCGTATTCTTTTTTACATCGTTGATACTTAAATCAGTACGGCAAAATCCAGGCAACAAACACGCCCATTTAACGATCAGTCAGGTTCTGATACCTTCTATTCCGGGAATTCTTTCAATCGGCTTGGGAATATTTTGGGAGCCTTTTTACCGCTTCATTCATGAATCCCTAATGTTTTTTAAATTCTAACCTGCCGATGATATTTTTAACCCTTTTTTAAGTGGACTTAATAATATTAGAGATCCTGACTTATCGCAGATTATTCTGTCTCTAATTTTTGCAAAAACTGCTGGAGCCACGTTGTGGTTTAGATTTTCAATCGGAGTTATTCATGTTGAAATCAGTCGGGATGGCTGTTATTTCAAAATGTAAATACTAAGCATAATAAAAAAACCGGAAACTGTTTGCCAAAGGCATCTCTATGAGAAAAACAGTTATTATATCTGGTAAGTTGTTATTAACCCCCGACTTTCCCAGCTTCAACGGTTTCTATTTCTATGAATATTTCTTTTTTTAGTGGACTCATTAATCGAATCCAAAACCTTGATTCTCTCACTTCCTTTAATACAATTTGCACTTTGATATTTGCCTGCCCTGTAATAAGGAACGAATGTACCAGGGATATTTGAAATCAGAACTCCCGGTTTATCACAAATTATGACATTTTATTTTACGAATTCATTGAAATAAATCATTGATTTTTCAACATCAGGTCAGGAGTTCTGAGTATTTTGAAGAACTTTGCGAAAGTTTGTTCGGCATGTCACTAAAGGCTCCAATCTATATCCGGAATTTATATTGGAATAGCTTTCGCAAAGTTTGAATCCCACTAAAATGAATATACGGGAACGGAAATAGTCTTAGCAGGCTTTTTTTTCTCCCGGATGATTCGATCAATAGATTCTGCAACTTCAGGTTTAAGCACTTTTTCTCCGCATTGCACACAAACGCCCATGGGAACGTTTTCAACAATAAGCAACTTATTCTCTAACCTGATTTCGCGAGGCAAAAGCCGCTCTACAACTTTTCCGCCGCAATAAAAGCAATCGCTATACTTATTTGTCATGATATTGACTCCTTATTTATTTCGTTTATACGGGTCTCGCCATTTTGGTATTTCCGGAATATAAACAGTTACAATAATTAAATGCCCTGATGGATTTTTACCGCAAACGATATGTATTGGGTTTTCTTCTGAGCTAAAACCCAAAGCCAAACAACTTTCTCCACGAGGATCATCAATATATTGCTCTAAAATCTCACAATTTGATAATGCCAATTCCAGTTGGCTAATAGTTAATTTGTCGGCAATTCTTTCATTATCTGCATGGAGTGAAATTTCGTAGCTCCTTTCATAAATTTCTTTTCTGATAAATTCCGGTGTAATAATTATTCTCTCTATATTAGCAAATTCTATTTTTTCAATTACTGAATTTCAACCTGAGTTCCAATTATCTCTACAATGAAAACCATCTTTAATTTCTATTAAAAAACATCTCTTTTATAATGTCATCTGCCGATGTCGGTTTGCATTTACCCGCTTTAAATTCCCTTTGAGCATTCCGGATTTCTCTGGCAAGTTTGGA
>JAUVYH010000023.1 GCA_030603165.1 Fidelibacterota bacterium | reverse complement strand
ACCGCTAAAACCCGTGGGAATTCCGATTCGAGCGGGTATGTTAAAGATAGATTCTGTTAACTCTTCGCTACCTTTTATCAATGCTCCGCCACCAGTCAGAACGACAGAAGGGATATTTATCAGGGGAAGATCCGCCTTTTTGGCTTCCATATAGGCTTCCCGTAAAATTTCTTCCATTCGGGGTTCGATAAATTGGGCGAGTTTAATAATCGAGACCTCGCGAGGAGGACGGTTACCGATACTCTCTATCTTAAAAAACGCTTCTTTATCAGCCTGTTTGGTAAAGGCATAACCGTGAGACTTTTTGATTTTTTCAGCTGCATCAATAGGAATCCGCAATAAATAGGCAACGTCGCTGGTCACTGTTTGAGCGCCAAAATTAACGACACCCGTATGATGGATGCCACCATCTTTAAAAACAATTACATCAACCGTTCCGCTTCCAATATCAATTAAAATTGTACCAAGCTCTTTTTCGCCTGGCGTTAATACGCTATATGAAGAAGCCAGGGATTGAAGGATAAAACCATTGATGGATAATTCGGCATTTTTAAAGCATCGTGATAAATTTGAGGCGACTGTTGTGCTGTATGTGGTCAGGTGAACTTTTACTTCAAGTCGCCTGCCGAGCAGATTGATTGGATTTTTTATTCCGTTTTGTTTATCAACGATAAATTCCTGGGGCATGACATGCAGAATTTGCCGGTCAACGGGCAACGGCACAGCTCTGGTATGTTCGATAACCCTTTTAATATCTTCCTTTTCGATTTCTCTGGCTTCGTCCATCCCGGTTCTTGCATCTCTGGAAATTGCTATCATTCCCTGGGTGTTCATACTGCGAATGTGATCTCCGCTGATACTGACGTAACATCCGGATACATTGCTTCCCGCCATTTTTTCGGCGTCGCTGATTGCCTGGCTGATTGTGCGGCTTAGCTCCTCGATATTAACAACAACCCCTTTTTTAAGACCTTTTGAATCGACTGATCCATAGCCTTTAATTACCGGGATGTTATTTTCCTGATCGATTTCGGCAATTAATGCACAGGTTATACTACTTCCGATATCGACGCCGGTAATGATTCTGTTTCTTATTTTCATTGGTTTATCCTATGAACGTCTTTCTTTTGCAACGATCTGTTTTGCCCAACGCAAGTCAAGGTATTGATAGTCACTCAAATTGCGCTTACCCTGAAGTCTGTTTTGGAAATGAGCTAAAATATTAAGTTGATCAGATAAATCCCGGGTACCCAGGAATATTGGTGTTCCGCTTTTAATGGTATAGAGGATGCAGCTCCCATCTTTACAACAATGTATTTCGGAAATCTCTGAATACAAATCCGGGGTTAACAGCAATGTCGAGTGGATGATATTAACAACATCTAAAACATGTTTATTGGGGACGTAATACCCCGGAAAATAGATGAGAGAGTCATGTTCAAATCCGGAAATCACCGGTAAATTGACGCCAAGTGGTTGACCGGGAAGCGGTAAAATAATTCCTTCAGCATCAATCAGGAATAGATTGGAATGGTTGATATAACAAATGGGGATGCGTTCGCTGATGAGTATGTTTAATGTATTGGGGAATTCTCTGCTTACGGCGGCAGCCTTTATATACGGGTTTTCCTCTAACCGGTCCTGTATTTCCGATAGATTTATTGAATTTATGGATGTATCGATTCGAACATTAGCGATCTGAAATATATCCTGGTCATTTAAAATTCTATTTCCGGTAGTTTGGATATTGACCACATCAAAAAGCTCGATATAGTTACACCAGGAATTTGATCCGTGAATCAACATTCCGAGTACAGAAACGATCAGGATGATAAGCGATACCTGTCCGGTTCGTTTTAAAATGGTTTTAATCTGTTGATCTTGTGACTTTATCATTTTACAGTTCCGATATAATAACAGGTATCTCTGAATAGGAAACTCAGGGCTCCCATAGTGAACCATATTCTTAATGACCTGAATTTTAGTGCCATTGAGCCAGCATTAGATATGATTGCCCCCCAAAAATACGGAAACCCTGAATATGTCCTATTCAATATATGTTGTCGCTTAGCGATCATGATTGCATAATATTTCTTTAAAGGATTTATGTAATTTGTTGACATCTCCCGCTCCAAGGGTAATGATCATATCTCCATTCCGATATATCGATTTAATAAAATCCGGAACCTCACTCATTTTCTGGAAATAATGCACATTTGAATGTCCCGTTGTACGAAGAATGCCGTCGATTAATTTACCGGAAACACCATAAATGGGTTTTTCGCGAGCCGGAAAGACATCAAGTAGAATGATTATATCGGCAAGATGAAGCGCCTGGGCAAATTCTTTATAAAATACCTTGGTGCGACTGTACAAATGGGGTTGAAAGACTGCAATTATCCGACGATCCCAACCCTGTTTTGCGGCAGTAAGCGTCGCCTTGATTTCACTGGGATGATGAGCATAATCATCAACCAACATTAATTCATCGCTTTGATGTATGATATCAAACCTGCGTTCGACGCCTTCAAATGTCTCTAAAGCGTTTTTAATGGAACTAAAATCGATGTCATATTCCAGTCCGACTGCAATTGCGGACAATGCATTTTCTACATTATGCAAACCGGGAAGCGGAAGATCGACAGTTCCCAGACATTTTTCCTTAAATACTAAATCGAATTGACTGTTTGTCTTTGACAGATGGATATTTTCTGCCTGAATATCGCCTGGTTTATCAAGAGAATATTGAAGTGTCGGAACCGTAAATTTGGATAATATTGACCTGATATTTTCATCGTCAGTATTTATGATTAATTTACCATAGAAAGGTATTCTGTTCGCAAACTTGATAAAGTTCGTTTTTATATTTTCCAGTGTTTTATAAATATCAAGATGTTCCGGATCGATAGAAGTGATAATGATATGTGTCGGATATAATTGCAAAAATGAATGATCAAATTCATCTGCTTCGACGATTATTGTATCACCGGACCCAATTCGGACGTTAGATTCCAATCCTTTGATCACACCACCGGAAATGATGATAGGATCCAGACCTGCTTCTGTGAATATGTGTCCGACCAATGATGTGGTCGTTGTTTTACCGTGTGTGCCGGCAATGGCGATACTGTTGGGTTTCAAACGGAGAATTTCACCGAGCATCTCGGCGCGTTTGATAACCGGTATTCCGAGTTTAAGAGCCTTTTTGTATTCCGGATTCGAAGAATCAATGGCTGAAGTGTACACGACAGCGTCGCATTTTTGCAGGTTCTCAGCATGATGTCCGATGAATATCCGGATTCCTGATTTTTCCAGGCGGGCAACATTATCTGAATATTTTACATCGGATCCGGTGATTGTGAATCCCCGGTGATTGAGCAGTTCGGCGATACCGCTCATTCCGATACCCCCGATTCCGATAAAGTGGATATGTTTAATCTTTCCGAACATGTTCTTCCATTGTTCTTAATATATCGTCAACAATTAATTTTGCAGAATCGTGTTTTGCAATTGCTTTTGCCCGCTCAGCCATCTCTGTCAGTTTTTCTTCACTATCGATTAGTGAACTAAGGGAGATGTCTAATAATTCAGAATCCAGATTCTTTTCTAATATCACAATTGATGCGCCTTCCTTTTCCATAATTCGCGCATTTATTTCCTGGTGGTTACCGGCAGCCGTAGGTAGAGGTATCAGTATTGAGGGCTTACCATATAAACAAAGTTCAGCCAGTGAGAGCGCCCCGGCGCGGCTGATAATAATATCCGCAGCGGAATAGGCAATACCCATTTCATGAATAAATGGGGTAATATGCACGCAGGGATTATCAGCAAACATGTTTTTGATATGTTCATAGTCGCTTTGTCCTGTCTGCCAGATAAATTGACAAAGGGATTTGTCAATATAACTTCCCAGATGATTGATCCAATAGCTATTCAACGCCCGTGATCCCTGACTTCCGCCAAAAATGAATACGGTTTTAAGATTTTGATGCAATTCAAAGAATTGAATAGCCTGTTTGCGACTGACACTCTCGAGAGATCGTCGTAGAGGTGTTCCAAGGCAAATTGCATTTTTTATGTACTGTTTCGTATCTCTAAAGGATGAATAAATCCGTTTAGCATGCTTTGCAAGCATTCGTGTCGTAGCGCCCGGAAACACATTTTGTTCGTGGAGAAAAAGTGGAATTTTCAGCATAGACGCTATTCGCATGGGAGGACCGGATGTATATCCGCCGGTTCCGATGGCGATGTCAGGTTTGAATTGCTTGATAATAATTAGGGACTGGAAAAGGCTGATGAGTAATCGAATGGGAAACAACAGGTTAATCAGGATACTTTTGATTGAAAAACCCCTTTGAAAACCTCGTATCCAGATTTTTCGGAGCGGATAATGCAGATTATCTAAAACCGATGATTCCAATCCTCTTTCAGTGCCGACAAATAGGAATTCGACGTCACCGATTTGTGCTGATCGGGATTTGAGTTCTTCCATAAGAGCAATAGCGGGAAACAGATGTCCACCCGTTCCGCCACCGGTAACTAATATTTTTAATGGCTGTTGTGTTTTTTCTTTAGTCATGTATTGTCACTAATCTTAAAGGTTTTTCTTTGTCCAGCATTTTTTTTGAAATGTTTAACAGGATGCCAATACAGGCAAAATTATAGAGCATTGTAGAACCGCCGTAGCTTAAAAAGGGCAATGGTAATCCCGTTACCGGCAGTATTCCACAGACGACGCCGATATTGGCGAGGACGTATGAAAACATACTGATAGAAAGACCAATACCCATCAGGTTCCCGAAAATGTTCGGAGCTCTGAATGATATCTGAATTCCCCGTATAAATAATGCCAGGAAGAGGATTAGAAGGAGTGTTACTCCGATGAATCCGAATTCTTCACCGGCAACTGAAAACACGAAATCCGTATGGGGTTCGGGTAAAAACAGATTTTTCTCGATGCTTCCGGCAAGACCACGTCCCCAGAATCCGCCGTTTCCTAGAGTTATCAGAGATTGATGAATCTGGTATCCGGCGCCCTGAATATCGTTTTGACCGCTGATCGTTGTGATTATTCGTTTTAATTTATAGGGCGACCGTATTACAGTGAAGATCGAAAATATTATAATTAGTCCTATAAAAGGTGATAGATGAACCAGTTTCGTGCCGCCAATGATCATAATTGTGATGCCTAATACGGCTATGACAGCGCCTGTACTGAAATCCGGTTCGGCAACAACAAGCAGTATGATAAACGTCAAAATAATTGCCGGAGGGAGGAACCCTTTTTTAAAGTCATTAATAATATCCTGGTGCCGATCGTAAAAGGAGGCTAAGTACAATATGACCGAAAATTTTGCCAATTCCGACGGTTGGAAACGGAACGGTCCTAATTGTATCCAGCGCGCCATAGATGTACTTCCGCTGCTTCTGTTATAAATCAGTGTAAAAACCAGCAGAATAATGGATGAGATCGCAAACCAAAAGGATATTGATTTTAAATGATTATAGTTTATTTGTAAGAAGAATAATCCTACAATTAATCCCACGATGATCCGGACAAAATGACCTCTCATATAGAAACCCGGATCATTGAATTTTGCGGCGGCAAGGGATGAACTTGCGCTGTATTGAATCACAAATCCGATACCGATCAGGATAATCGCCAATATAAAGTAAATCTGATCGATCGATCGGTGATATTTAGCGTTCATCCGAATCTCTTTCCGTCAATGAATTGACAATAGTTTTGAATATGTTGCCCCGGTGCTCGTAATTGTCGAACATATCAAAACTGGCGCATGCCGGAGCAAGCAGGATGACATCGCCAGCCGTCGCATCATTTTTCGCCTGCAATACGGCATCTTTTAGTGAATTCGCATGTGAATAATTAATAATTCCGTCAATGACGTTTTGTATTTTATCGGCTGCCTCTCCGATTATGATTGCCTTTTTTGCATGTTTCCGCAGCAAGGGCAGAAGCAACGAAAAATCGGAATCCTTATCACGTCCACCGAGAATAATTATCACCGGTTTTGTGAAACTTTTAAGCGCATATTTTACAGACTCAACGTTCGTGGCTTTTGAGTCGTTATAATAATCTACGCCATCTAATGTCCTGACATATTCCAACCTATGTTCAATACCACTGAATCGTTTTAATAATCCTTTTATATGTTTCTGTGGCAGATTGTAATAATCAGCAACGTTTAACGCAGCGAGTACATTTAATAGATTGTGTTCTCCCAATAGTGCGATGTCTTTTCTGTCGATATAAGCTTGATCGTCTTTAGTAAATATCCTGGTCATATCGGTTTTGAATCGCATTTGAGGATTAGTTGCAAGCCCGAAAGGTAATTTTTGCGGGAGATCTGGTAAATTATTCTTAAGCAGTGGATCATCTTCAAAATAGATGAACAAATCATTCTTATCCTGGTTACGGCTGATGTTCAATTTGGCTTTCAGATATAGAGAAATATTATGATCGTATCGATCCATGTGATCGTCGGTAACGTTCAGGATAATGGCAGCATTGGGATGGAAATGAATAATTCGTTCCAGCTGAAAGCTGCTGACTTCAAGTATAAATACTTTTGGTCTTCCAGTATCTTTTTGGGCTTCTGATATCAGCGAAGAGAAAGGTATGCCGATATTTCCGCCGCAATAGGCGTCAAACCGTGTATCTTTGAACATTTCATCGATTAATGTCGTGGTGGTGGTTTTCCCGTTCGAGCCGGTAACTGCAATTAGCTGCGCTTCGGGGATAAACCAGTAGGCAACTTCTATTTCACTTACAATTGGGATACCGGCAGATTCAATATCTTTTACAATGGGCACAGAGTTTGGAATCCCCGGGCTGATAACTACAAAATCCGACTTCAATATTTCTGAACTGTGACGACTTGTTTCTATGGTTACATTATATTTGTGAAGATCGCTTTGAACAGTTAGAGGGATAGTAACGTCTCCTGAATCCGAAAGGAGAACACGCGCACTATTCTTTGCGAGTAATAATGCTGCCGCCAGACCACTGCGCCTGGCGCCCAGAACGGTTACTCGTTTATTAATCAAATTAATTGGTAAAGATGACAGATCGATCATAGTATTTTAAAACTGCTTAAGCTTAACAGAGCCAACAAAATCCCGATTATCCAGAAACGGATAACGATTTTACTTTCATCCAAGCCCTTCATTTCAAAATGGTGGTGAAGAGGAGCCATTAAAAATATCCGTTTTCCTGTGCCTGTTTTCTTTCTTGTATATTTGAAATAACCGACCTGAATTAAAACAGAAAGCGCCTCTGCTACGAATATTCCACCTAACATAACAAAGAGAATTTCTTTTTTAAGTAGTATTGCGAGTGTTCCAAGAGCGCTTCCCATGCCCAGAGAACCGGTATCCCCCATGAATACTTGTGCCGGTTTACTGTTGTACCATAGAAATCCGAGAATTCCACCGGCAAAAGACATGCAATATACCGCCAGTTCTCCGCTTCCCGGAAGGTAAATAATATTAAGATATTGACTGAAGTCAACA
The DNA here is from genome assembly GCA_030603165.1 of Fidelibacterota bacterium. Lineage (GTDB taxonomy): Bacteria > Fidelibacterota > UBA2242 > UBA2242 > UBA2242 > UBA9312. The sequence goes on along the minus strand of JAUVYH010000023.1, from coordinate 20,719 downwards.
CGACCGGAGACATAGGCGATTACGGCAAATGTGAGAGCGATAATTCCCATTAAACCGGACGCTAATCCGTCCAGACCGTCCGTGAGATTTACAGCGTTTGACGCGGCAGTGATGACAAATATGACGAAAGGTATATAAAGCAAGCCGAGATTAATTTCGAGGTTTTTGAAAAAAGGAACTGAAGTAAATCCTCTTAAAGATTCAAATTCCGGGGCAAAGTATAAATAACTTCCGATAATCAGCCCCAGGGTTATCTGACCTATCAATTTATAACGGGCGATCAATCCTTTTTTAAGTTTTTTAACAACCTTTAAATAATCATCGAGAAATCCAATAGCGCCCATCCATAGCGTTGCTAATAGAATCAGATTGATATAAATATTCTTTAAATTTGCCCATAGCAAAACCGGCACAATCACAGAAAATAAAATTATGATCCCGCCCATTGTCGGTGTGCCTTTTTTAGAAAGATGGGACTTGGGCCCGTTTTCGCGAATAATCTCACCTATCTGGTGTTTTCTTAGCTGCTTCAGGATAATAGGTCCCACAACAAAACTGATTAACAGTGCCGTGATGGCAGCCATAGCAGCTCGGAATGTGATATACTGAAACAGATTAAAACCGCTAATGTATGTTTTTAGAGGATAGAGAAAATGATAAAACATATTATGTTTGAATTCCTTCTATTATTTCTTCTAATTGATTACCCCTGGAACCTTTTATTAAAATTGTATCGGATTTTTGTACAATGTGTTTAAGAGATGAGATCAGATCAATCTTATTATCATAGTGCTCGGCGTATTTCATGCCGGCTTTTTGCGCTTCATCGACTGTAAATGTTGATAACGGACCATATGTATATAATATGTCAATTGGTGATTGAGCTATTTTTCTGCCGATATCACGATGACATTGTTCTGATAAATCGCCCAATTCGAACATATCTCCGAATACGAATAGTCGTCTTCCCGGCACTTTCATTGTAGAAAATGTATCGATTGCAGCGTTCGTACTGTTTGGATTGGCGTTATAAACATCATCGATGATATGGCAATAATCAGTTTGTTGGACTGTAAACCGTTGATTTACAGCATTGAATGATTCAAGCGCCTCGACAATATTGTGAACAGGTACGTTAAAAGTCCTGCCGACAGCAACAGCCGCGAGGGCATTTTGTGCCATTGCCTGACCGGGAACCTTTAATTTGATAGATATTTCACTGTTAATTTTAAGTGTTGCACAGGCGTCTTTATCATATTCTGTTATCGTGCCGGAATAATCGCCATTTTTTATGTCCATTCCATAAGTCACTTGTATAGTTTTTTGCGACATCCGGCGGATATTCGGGTCATTCAGGTTTATGAAGCTGATTCCATTGGAACTGAGTGATTGAAAAAGTTCTTCTTTTGCGCGGGCGACGCCCTTGAGATTTCCAAAAAATTCGGTATGTCCATAGCCGATATTAGTGATTAATCCGGCAGTTGGTTTACACAATTCACAGAGAAAAGCAATTTCACCGAAGTGATTGGCGCCGAGCTCCAAAAGGCTAAACGTGTGGGATTCATTTAACTTCAGCAAGGTGAGTGGCAATCCAAGGTGGTTGTTCAAATTTCCACTGGTAGAATGTAAATCATATTTGTGTTTCAAGATTGATTCACACATGATTCTTATTGTCGTTTTACCGTTAGTTCCGGTAATTGCCAGAACCGGAATATCAAACTGATCTCTCCAGGTTGCCGCTAACTGCTGGAGCGCTTTTTCCGGGGATTCTACAATCCATAAGGGCAGACCCGAGACGTCTGTTTGTTCAGCCCATTTTTTTAAAACGATGCTTAAAACAGCGCCCCCTGCTGTTGCGGATTTTACAAATTTATGACCATCCACATTTTCTCCGGGTAGGGCGACAAATATCGAACCGGCGGTGACTTTTCGACTGTCAATCGTCACATTGGAGATACTGCCGTCGAAATTAACTAACGATCCCATATTAATATTTCTGATAAATTCTGCGCTGATCATTTATTTCCCAAAAAGTTTCTCAACAATTTTAACATCGCTAAAAGGATGTCTGACGCCGTTAATTTCCTGATAATTTTCGTGTCCTTTGCCAAGTATGGCGACAATATCTTTCGTTGAATTGTTCTCGATGGCAAATTGAATTGCCGTCTTTCGATCTGTGATTTTTATATAGTTCTCATTTTTATCGAATCCTTTGACGGCGTCTTCGATAATTGCTTCCGGATCCTCAAAGCGGGGATTGTCAGTAGTGATGATGACAGAATCAGACAATGATGCGGCAGCCTCAGCCATTTTGGGCCGCTTGTTTTTGTCGCGATTGCCGCCGCAGCCAAAAACCGTTACTAATTTTCCGTTGGATGGAACGATGTCTTTTAATGCTCCCAACACATTGACGATCGCGTCCGGTGTATGGGCATAATCAATAAATACTCGGGGAAAACCTTGCTTTCTGATTTCTTGGAGCCGCCCCGGAATGTAATCGACACTTGCAATTGCCTGACTGATAACTGATGGTTGTATTCCTAACTGAATTGCTGACGCCGAGGCAGCCAGAATATTACTGAGATTATAATATCCCGACAGGGAACTTTTAATTGGAATAGAGATATTTTTGGATGTAATTGTTCCTGCTATTCCGGTTTTATACTTAATATCGCTTTTCCAGGTGAAATCGGCCTGCGAAGCTATGGAATAAGTGAATAATTGCGCGTCACCCGTTGTATTAAACTTATCTGAATAGGAATCGTCAATATTTGATAAACGAAACCCTGTTTTAGGGATTTTTCGAAATAATTCCAGTTTGGCATCGACATAGTTATCTATGGTTGAATAGAAGTCCAGGTGATCTTGCGAAATATTTGTAAAAACTCCTCCGGTAAATCGGATATCGTCAACCCTGTTTAATGATAGGGCATGAGATGATACTTCCATCACAAGCACATCGACCTTTTCATTTACCATCTCTGCAAGAATCTGCTGTAATTGCAGCGAATCAGGGGTGGTTAAATTGAGAGGAAAAAATTTATCATTAATTGAGTATCCAAGCGTCCCAATCGATCCACAACCGATCTTTGCCGTTTTTAGAATTGCGTTTAAAAGGTAAACAGTCGTCGTTTTTCCGTTTGTGCCTGTTACACCGATAATAGTTAATATATTTGATGGATTATCGTAATAATTTGCCGCGGCGGTTGATAACGCCGATCTGCTATTTGACACGACAATCTGTGGAATATTGATATTTTCCTGATATTTTTCCGTTACAATTGCGATGGCGCCATTTTGAATTGCCTGAGGGATGTATTGGTGTCCGTCTGTTTGTGTGCCCCGTATAGCAAAGAACAAATCCCCGGAAGTGATTTTCTTTGAATTATTTGAAATAGCGCTTATTTCGTTTGGAAGTTCTCCATATAGTCTATAATCAATATTTTCCAGTATATCGCGTAAAACCTTACTCAAGATTTACACTCCTCGGTTCCAGATTGATTGTACACTGTGTATTAGATGTGACCAGAGAATTTACTTGAGGATATTGAGACGTTACAACTCCGGTTCCCTCAATGTTGACATCGACGCCCATTGTTTGAAGGATTGCCACAGCCTGTCTGATGGTTTTACCACGCAGATCAGGCATACGCTGTGTATATTGATACGTCGAAAGGCGAACACGGGATTCTCGTGGCGCGGCAGCAGCAGTTTGAACAAAACTTAACTTAGGTTGAAGAGAAGAGTTAACAAGCTTCAATTGCGGTGTCTGGAGTTGGTCCTCCCGGAAAAACAGGTCATCTGAGAGATTAACAATACGTTTAAATATTTCTTTGACTACCGGAGCGGAAACGCTACCACCGGTATGATTTATACCTTTTGGGTTATCAACGACGATGACACAGAGCAATTTAGGATCGTTAACAGGGAAAAATCCAACAAACGTTGCAACATAATCAGTTTGACTATAGCCTTTTTTAGTTACTTTCTGAGCTGTACCGGTTTTGCCGGCGATTGCCATACCGTTGATATCCGCTTTTAAACCGGTTCCGCTTTTGACGGTCAGACGTAGCAGGTCTCTCATCAAAATCATGGTTTCAGCAGACGCAACGCGGCGGATATATTGAGGTTTTCCCTCGTACAATAAAATTCCGTCTTTTGTTTCGATTTTTTTTACTAACTGCGGCTTTAATAAATAACCGCCATTTGCGATAGCGGCATAAGCATTTGCCAATTGCAACGCTGTACAACAAACTCCGTGACCAATTGCCACCTGGGCAAGCATCAGGTCATTCCATTTTTTTAACGGATGAATAATGCCTTCCTGTTCACCTGGAAATTGAATGTCGGTTTTCGCTCCAAAACCGTACCGCCGGACATATTTGAAGACCTGGTCTTTTCCAATCTTCCGGGCAACTTTAATTGTCCCAATATTACTGCTTTTTTTAATTACATCGGCAAATGATAGGGTGCTGTATTTTTTATGATCGTGGATAATAGTCTTTCCGATCTTAATATGACCATCTTCACAATAGATACTATCTCCCGGTTGGACTTTATCTCCTTCAAAGGCTGCGGTGGCGGTTACGATCTTGAAAGTTGAACCCGGTTCAAAAATATCGGTGACGATGCCATTTATTTGAGCTGAAACCGGGTAATTATTCGGCATATTTGGATCAAATCCGGGAATAGTCGATATGGCAAGTATTTCACCGTTTTTGGGATTAATAATAATCCCCATGGCTTTATCGGCATTATGTTTTTCAAAGGCATTTAATAATTCTTCATGCAATATAATCTGATATTCATGGTCTATTGTTAAGGTGATATCATTGCCGTTAATAGCTTCCTTATAGGGCAGATCAGGGCGATTATTTAATCGACCCCAGCCATCTTTCATTGCTACCTGCCATCCTGGAGTACCACATACATAAGGCTCCAATTCCTTTTCAAGTCCTATGATACCGTGATTATCGATATCAGTTAACCCGATTAGTTGTCCCGCGATTTCTCCAAATGGATAACTCCGACGGACTTTGCGTTCAATAGCAAATCCGGAATGATACTGGTACTTTTCCAGGAAAGGCTGAATTTCGCTATGCAAGATATCTTTTTCCAGCCAGACAAAAGTTCTGTCGGATTGTAAGGTTTTGAGATACGCTGCATACTTTGGCTTTATTAAAGCGCTTAACTCACCGGCAATTTTTTCTTTATTCTTTATTAAATAGGGATGAACCGCAATATTGTACTGAACAATATCCATAGTAAGGGCTTTTTGGTTCCTGTCGTAAATCGTGCCTCTAATAGGATGAATTATCCTGCGATAATCAGCCTGGTTCTTACAGGTTTTCTGGTACCCTGTTGAATTGATGACTTGAATTGTAAACAGACGACCGATCAACGCTCCCCAAAAAAGCAGTAGAAAAAGGGAAATAATCCGGGTTCGTTTTCTGATCTTATGAAAATAATTAGTCATAATCCTATCTGACTGTTGTTACATCTATTATAATAGACAAGGTCTCCGGTGGTGGACTCCACATATTCATTTCGCTTGATGCGATTTGTTTTATACGATCAACGCGGGAAAGGCGGTCTAATTCAACGGATATAATCCGGTTTTGAGTTATAAGATTTGCTTCTTCCCGTTTTATAACGTCTATTTTCGCAAATAATTGATTGGTATAGTTGAAAATCCAGACATAGAAAACCATAAGTCCTATTATTAAAAGAAAAAGGGTGGACATTATCACATTTTTTTTCCTGTTTTTACTAATCTTCTTCTTTGCCATCATGATTCTCTAATCATATTCGTTTTGCTGCCCTTAGTTTTGCGCTTCTTGCCCTGGAATTATTCCTTATTTCGTCCTTGCCAGGTAAAATTGGTTTGGTAGTAAGTAATTTGATGGAGGCTTTATGACTGCATTGACAAATGGGAAACTCCGGTGGGCAGACACAATCGGTAGATTCGGCTTTAAAATACTGTTTTACTATTCGATCTTCTAAACTGTGATAAGTAATTATTACGATTCTGCCATCCGGTTCTAATATGTCTATAGCGTCTTTTAGAGCCTTTCTCAGGACTTCTAATTCATGGTTGACGACAATTCGGAGCGCTTGAAAAATACGGCTTAATGTCTTATTAACATATAAAGGATGTGTTTTATGGCGGATGATTTCTGCAAGTTGTCCGGTAGTTTTGATTGTATTTATTTGGCGTTCATCAATGATTGCCCATGCGATTGAACGTGAATTCCTTTCTTCACCATAGGTTTTAAATATTGTTGCTAATTCTGATTGATTTGCTGTATTGATTATATCGCTTGCAGTCTTTGGCAAATCAGGGGAAAAGCGCATATCCAGAGGACCATTCACAGAATAAGACAGACCACGGTCGGGATTATCGAGAGCAAAAGAAGACAGTCCAAGGTCCATTAATATTCCGTTTATTCTTGGATATCCGTTACGAAAGCAGACGGCTTTAATAGATTCGAAATTACTGTTTATTAAGATGTGTTTTTGCTTTATGCTTAAATGTGTTGAGCAATAATTTATTGTGTTGGGGTCGGCATCGATACCTATTAGTATAGCGTTTTGATCTAATTGCTCAGAAAGAGAGGCGAAGTGCCCGCCCGTACCCAATGTGGCGTCAACATAAACACCATCTCGCCGGGAGACCAGGTATTGCAGAGTTTCTTTGAGTAATACCGGCACATGAATGGTGGTCATTTACCTAAATCCGATTAAACGATTAAAAAATATCTGCTAAGTCTTCAAAATAATCATCGTCTAGTGGGATTTGTGATTCCTGATGTTCTTTCAACATTTCCGGCTCCCATAATTCCAAATAATTCAAAGCGCCGATTATCGCTACTTCCTTTTTAATGTTGGCGAAATCTAAGAGTCGCTGAGGCATGAGTATGCGCCCCTGTTTGTCACATTTTAAACGAATGGAATTACGAGACCATGTCCGGATAAATGCCCGGTTTTTCTTCTTGAATTGCGACAGGTTGCGAAGTTTTTCCGCAAACATATCCCATTCAACTGCGGGATAGGCAATCAGACAGGGATCGGCGCCCTTCGTTATGACAAACGTGTACTCAGCGTCCTCTTCAGTCAACCAACGACGGTATTTTGCCGGGATGCTCAGACGACTTTTCTCATCTAAAAAATGTTTTGATTCGCCGGCAAAAGAAGTAATCATAATCCTTAAAAATTTGGGATTTCATGGGATTTCTCCCCACATCTACCCACAATAATAGGGTAAAATACCCATATTGTCAAGTATTTTTTCTCAAATACGTGATGTTTTTAAAAAGGATTTAAATAAAGTAGATTATCTTCTTAAGAGAGTAGAGCGGACAATGCCGTCTTTTGTGATGATAAAACGGGTTGGGATTCCCCTGTTGCCGACAGTTCTTAATTCTTTATTATTGAGGTAAAGTACAACTTTTGAAGGTCTGCCAACTCTGACATCAAATTTGTCCCTGGCTTTCCATTCTCGGCGGATATTTGGCAGGTAGTTGGCTTCCGTCGTATCGCTTTCATCGGTGATCACACGTGCCCAGCACGTATCTTGAGTTGTCATTATTAGTGATAATAGTTCGTTTTGCGTTTCCGGTGCGACCAATTCCTGCTCTGTTGCAGTTGTGTCCGTATCTTCAACAGGTACCGGCAGTTCTTCAATCGAGACCGGTAACGGAGCCTGATTCTTTTTCTCCTCTTCGATCAGAACCTGTTTCAAAACAGATATGAGGAAAATGACGATGACGATTACTGCAGTGATAGCGGCAATACTTCGTTTTTTCTTTCCGTTTACGACTGAATTGTTTTTTGGTGAAAGAAAAGAGTTTTCCTTTTCCGTTGTTTCGGGTTTTAATGGTTCTTCAAGTTTCGCGGTGTATTCTTCGAAGGATTTGATAATTTGTTCCGGGTCTGTATTAAGTTCCTGTGCATATGCCCGGAGAAATAATCGTACGTAAGTCAGGGGTAATTTGGAAAAATCACCTGCTTCAAATGCTTCTAAAATGGTCTTGTTTACTTTTGTTTTATTGGATATTTGATCAAGGGTTATCCCAAGTGATTCTCTGCGCTTTTTTAACTCTTCATAGAACATATTGAATACTCTGTTTAATTTTTCTCACTACGGACTTAATTTTGCAAATATTGATGTCAATTTCAATACAAAGTTTCACAATAGAGATTTTAATTGCAGATGAATCTGCTGAAAGAATTTAGCAATTGGAAATCCGACGACATTGTAAAAACAACCATCGATTTTATAAACAAAGATTGCGCTATAATCCTGAATACCATAGGATCCGGCTTTATCAAACGGATGATAGTTATCGACGTAATGCTCAATAATATCGCTTGACAGCTCCCTAAATGTTACGTCCGTTCGTTCGACGTCAGTGAAATGGCTGCCGTTTTGTGAGTTCATAACACAATACCCGGTGAATACCTGGTGAGTGGCGCCGCTTAATAATGATAACATGGATATTGCATCGTCACGATTCCTGGGCTTTTCGAGAATAATTTGGTCCTTCAAGACGATTGTATCGGCTCCAATAATCCATGCGTCGTCATAATATCCGGCAATATCTTTTGATTTATGATAAGCATGAGTTTGAACGAGGTTTTCCGGTCTTTCATGTTCGATGCCTGGTTCGTGATAGTTTGATGCGTGGATTTGAAATTGAAAACCTGCGAGTTTCAGGATTTCTTCCCGTCGAGGTGATTTAGAAGCAAGAATAACAGGCTTGCCATAGCAATTTAAGATTGATTCAGTCATCCTGCTTTCACCATTTTTCCTATGAAATGATCTTTTTCATCCGATTCAATCGACGTCGCTTTGATTTTATAAATATAAATGCCTTTGGCGACTATATCTCCAAAATCGTCTGCGCCATTCCAGTGAATTGAATTGAATCCCGGCATATACTGATCTGTATCGATCGTTTTAATTTTTAAACCTCTTACCGTGTATATTGAACATTCGATTTTCGATGAATGAGTAATGTAAAAAACAATATCTGTCATTTTACCGAATGGATTAGGATAGTTTACAACATTTTCTAATTTGAAATCCGGTGAAGATAATAGATTAAAAACACAAGCGGTTGTCGTTGAATTATTGCCGTTATCCCAGGCTGTTACAGAAGATTTATGTTCGCCGGGAGAAAGTTCGGGCATTGATAGAGTAATGGTTCCGGATGTGTCGCTGTTTGTGTCGTAAGAAAAATATTCGGTGATCCGGTAAGAAACCGTTTCGCCATCGTCAATGGTCAAGGTGATATCATGCCCCATTTTGCCGGCAATATTAATCCCGTGAGGATCGCTGATGGCAATTTCGAATTGAGATTCCGGCGTTACAATATCCCCATTCCGAAAATCTATATTTGTAAACCCAATTTTAATAGTTGGACCGGTTGTGTCAACAAAGACCGAATCGGAGCCGGCGAAATACAGGGAATCATAAAATCCGCCAATTTCATCTCCTGTATCGGGATTCCAACCATATACAGTTATTTTACCATGTCGGTTTGCATAATTCAGATCTTTGGGAATGAAAAATTTTGAGGAGAATTTGCCGTTTGAAATATTGATCAGTCCATTAAAAAGCACATCGCCGGGAATCAGATAGGATAATGACTGAGAATTTTTCTGTGTATCTGTATAATGCCGTGTTACGGATCTTTCACTGTCGAATAATTTTAAGATCCCTTCTCCATTGAAGCTTGCACTGTCGCCTTCATCTATCCATCCGCTAACTTGAATATTAGAAAGTGTTTTTAATGTATCGGTGTTTAAGGGCTTGAATCCGACTTTCCCGTATGGCAATGCGAGATATAATGCCGGATCGCCAAACAGCATATATTTTTCATTGTTTTCGTTTATGCCGCTGCCGGAACAGGATACCGCCTGTAATAATTTTCCCAGACTGATCCGATTCGCGCCGATCTGATTGAACCATTTCATTATCCAACTCTTGATAAATGTGCGATTTGAACCGGGGTAAGTGGCGCGTGTTGGAGCTAATGCCCCAATTGCGCCGTTTTCCGGCTCAATAACAAGCGCCTCGGGCATACAACTCCCGGTGATATCATCAAATTGTCCCCAGCTGCAGGTCGCTGCGATCCAAAATGGAAGCTTCATGCCGGACTTAATATTTCCCATATCCCGATTCATATCCAGTATATGTTCCTGTGTCCACACCGTCGGACTTCCATGTCCCATGTAGTTAATAATAGTAGTACCTCTTTCGATTTGTTTTAATAAAGCTACGGTTGCATCAGGTTTTTTTACTCCGTACGTCGAAGCGTCCTGAACCTCGGGATACTCCAACAAATACAATTTTTTTACATCAATTGATCCGGGCAAGTGCTCGAAAACACACGATTCACTGTCACTGATATGATATTTTTCGTTTGAATGGGGACGTTCGGGATCATCCGCTACCAGGGTTACCGTACTGCGCCATTCTCCATATATTGGTTCAAGTGTATAACTACGAATCTTATCGACTGCCGCCTGAGCTTCGTCCGCGGTTCGGGCATTTATCCTTCCGATTGCCATGTCCATTTTTTTATCGGGCCCATTTACATAGACAAACCTGGTGTCGGTGGAATAGGAGTTGAACCCATTGCCTGATGGTTTTGGAGGTTCCACCTGGTACGTCATCACTATATCGCCTTTTTCCGATTCGATATGCCGGTAATCGAATGTCCCATCTCCGAGCAATAATACATAATCTGGCGCAGGTTTCCACTCTTGAAATGCATAAGTTAAAAATTGTCGAATGGCGTGAGGATCTACGATGTCGGCATTGAATTCTCTCAGTATCTGGTCCTGAAATACCACGATTGTGCTGAGTCGGTCTTCTTCACGAATATCATGGCTGTACAATTGGGCAAGATCGTTGGCGGCGTCCTGAAATTCTTCAACAGTGATGATAACGTATTGAGCCGAAATATCGGGACAACGAATAGCATTCCATTGAGGATTATCGATTTTTTCGATTTTTTCCGGTGACTTATGATGCTCAGTATTTGTGATCAGGAAATGGGAACGACCGGTAATCTCATTGTATGCCCGGAATGTAATCTCATTGTCTGTTGGAATTTCAGGTGTTTTTTGAATTGCTACATCGCTCCAATCCGTGATATTATAGACCACAGGATTTGAAAGAGAAATATCACTTAACGAATATTCGACTACTCCGGAACTTGCCGGTCCCCAAAAGTCCATGCCGGCGCCGCGGGGTTTCAGCGGACACTGATAGGTGATCTGGGCGTAATCCAAATAAGCCTGACCTGCTGATATGGAAGATGTGTAATTTATTTTTAAAATATTGATGCCTGGATTCATTGAAATATTCAGTTTCTTTGTCGCAATATAAAAGCTGCCTTTCGACCAACTTGAAAATTTATTATTAAAATACAATTTAAAGTAATGTGTTACCTCATTAGTGGCGCCGCGGGTTTTTACCTCAAGATCTACGGAGTATTCTTGTGGATCATCATCGCCCGGTTCGGGAATCTGGAATGGTACCGAAACATTTGAACCGGAACCGTTGAATTTTTCCCCATACCAATCCTTGCCCGACCGCAAATAATTAACCGATTCAACCTCGTGCCGCTGGATTCTTTCGTACTTTGTGACTGGAATATATGTTGATGAAGTTGAGCTTGCTACGGTCTGCATCGGTTTTGGCGAACCCGGTGAATCCGATATCAATACCCAGTAATAATTATAATTGGAATAAGAGTTTCGATGGTAGTTTAATGTTCCGGAACTGTTTGCATCAACGCCGCTGTTCGCCCTGCCGTAGAACCGGATATTGTTGCCGCTATCCAGGTAGCCATCCAGTCCGTCGTCGATAAATCTTGAATTTTCTACCAGATTATCCAAAACATCGATGCCCGGTGTGTCATTTATTTCTCTGCCGCCGGTGGAATTCGAATAGAGAAAAATTCTGTTCGTGTCAACGCGTTGCTCACTGAAGCCGGCGTCTTTTAAATCCTGCAGCGATATATCATAAATCCCGTCTTCTCTGACGGTAATTTTAAACCATTTACCCGATGGAAAGGATGTCGGTTTTGATAAAGTGCGTTTTGGTCTGAATTGCCATTTGTACGCAAATTTTCTGTTTAAAAATGTATAATTGCCAATTTCATTTGTCTTTGCTTTTATTGGGATCAAATTCGATGGAACTGATGTTTGTTTTGGATACGTTATTGTGATATCCAGAGAACGAACGATCCGGATTCGCTGATTGCCAATAATTCGGATGGGAAAAATCACCAGGTCGCCGGCGGGATTGAACCGGAAAAATCCAATATCAACAACGTCGGCTATTGGTTTAGCGTTTATAATTTGGGTATCGTTGTCATCGAGTTGCTGATCCAATCGCAATTCTTCAGTAGTTATATTGGATATTTGGATATGTGGTTTTTGTGGTGAAGGAAGCGCCAATGGAAATGACCAGTAGGGGGTGGAAAGACTGTTTGAGATGGGAATTAAATTTGCAATTCCAAGAGAGAAATAGCTCGGTGCGTTAGGGTAATTTTCATTTAAATCCCACTGAAATTCCGAATCGTCAGAGATATGTAGAAGGAGACCTGATTCATTTTCCTGAATAATGTTATACTGCAATGCGAAAACAGGTGATGTTAGAATTAAGAGAATTAAAAAGTATTTCATTGAAACGTATTTTATGTTCTTCATAATGTAATTGGGGCAATTTAACTTTCAAAATAGTGAATCGCAATAAATGTCAAAAAATAATGACACGTGTATAAAATTTTCAATTAATTTCACTCAAATAAGTTCCCGCAGAAAATAAATCTATTTGGTTTATCCGTCCTCCGAGTTACAGTTTATATTTAATATGTCTGGTATAGTGCGGTAAACACTTGAATTATGACTTGCATAAGGACTATATGAAAAGTAAATTTACCCGCTTTATTCATTTAGCGAAACAGGGTATGTTAGAACAGCTACAGGAAAGTCTTGGAAAAATAGTTCGAACTCTCAGAAGCGAGGGTAAAATCACGGAAAATAATATCCGTGATACGCTGCGTTCTGTCCGGCGGTCTCTGTTGGAAGCCGACGTTAATTATAAAGTCGTCAAAGAGTTTATCGAGAATGTCCGTGAAAAAGCAGTTGGCATAACGGTTACAAAGAGTCTTACGCCGGGCCAAGAGGTCATCAAGATTTTCCATGACGAGTTGACTCGTCTTTTAGGCGCAAAACAGTATCACCTGAAAACCGCATCGATGCCCCCGACGGTGATTCTGCTGGCAGGCTTGCAGGGATGTGGAAAAACAACATTTGCAGCAAAATTAGCATTGATGTTGAAAGAGCAGAATCACAAACCTTTACTGGTTTCCGTTGATGTTTATCGACCGGCGGCGGTTCAGCAACTGGAAGTACTGGGAAAACAGATTGGTGTACCGGTTTTTTCTGAGAAATCAAAAGTCGTCAAACGGGCAACTGAAGCTGTTAATTATGCACGGAAGCAACATCTGGATACGATTATTATTGATACCGCCGGAAGGCTTCATATCGATAATGAAATGATGAAAGAACTTGAAGCCCTAAAAAAAGCGCTCAAACCCCAGAATATCCTGTTTATTGCCGACGGTATGACCGGACAGGATGCTGTAAATACAGCTGCGGCGTTCAATGAAAGATTGGGTTTCGACGGCATTATCCTGACTAAAATGGATAGCGATACCCGCGGCGGTGCAGCCCTTTCTATCGTTAATGTAACCGGTAAACCGATTATGTATATCGGCACCGGGGAAAAACCCGGGAATATTGAAGCATTTTACCCGGATCGGATCGCGAACCGTATTTTGGGAATGGGCGACATCGTCTCGCTTGTTGAGAAAATGCAAGTTGCCGTAGATGCCGAACAGGCGGCAAAACTTGAGAAGAAACTGCTTAAACAGCAGTTCTCACTTGAAGATTATCTGGATCAATTGCGGCAAATTAAAAAAATGGGTCCAATTGAGAATATTCTGGATATGGTTCCCGGATTTTCTAAGATGAAATCGAAAAATATAAAAATCGATGATAAGGAATTGGTCCGGGCTGAAGTTATAATTCAATCAATGACAAAGGATGAACGTCGTAATCCTTCGTTAATAAACGGAAGTCGCCGAAAACGAATTGCGATGGGCAGCGGAAACCATCCCAGCGATGTGAACCGGCTTCTGAACCAATATTGGCAATTAGTAAAAATGAGTAAGCAGATGAGTAAAATAAAATTGCCTGGAAATCTCGCTGCTTTTCGTATGGGATTTTAACACAAAGGAGGAATCGTTGGCAGTTAGAATTAGATTACTTCGCATGGGGAGAAAGAAAAAACCCTTTTACCGAATCGTTGTAATGGATTCCCGCACACGCCGGGATGGTCGATATCTTGATAAAATTGGCTATTATAATCCCGTTGCAAAACCTGCTGAGGTAAGCATTGACAAAGATAAGGTGCTCGAATGGCTCAAAAAGGGCGCGGAACCTTCACAGACAGTATTTAATCTGTTACAAAAAGAGGGTATCGCTCTGGATTGGCATCTGATCCGTAATAAAGTTAGTGAAAATGTTCGGAATGTCGAATTGCAGAAGTGGGAGCTTTCGAAGAAAGTACGTGAAACACAAGTAACGGAAGCAAAAGAAGAAAAAGTTCAGGAAGAAGCAGCTGTAAAAGAAGAAGCTGCTCCAAAAGCAGAGGCTAAAGAACCAGCCGCAGCCGAACCGGAAGAAAGTAAAGAACCTGAAAAACCTGAAGAACCAGTGAAAGAAGTTCCCGCTGAAGTCGCAAAAGAAGAGCCGAAAGCTGAAAAACCTGAAGCAATAAAAGAAGATAAACCTAAACCCAAAAAAGAAAAAAAACCGGCTGTAAAGAAATCTAAAAAAACGGTAGAAAAAAAACCGGAACCAAGTGCTGAAACAGCCGAACCGGAAGCCAAAGAAAAAAAGCAAAACGAACCGGCAGAAAAGGCTGAAACTCCGGTTGAAGAAAAACCAGAAGATAAAAAAGACGAATCTGCGAAGTAATTTTCCGGATTATCACAATAATAATTTGTATTTTCTTGGTAAATTTTTATTAAATTGTGGCGATTACCTTTAAGTATAAAATGGAGTAATCAGAAACCAGTAACAAGGAGTGACAGTTATGAAAGACTTCGTCGAGTACATTGTAAAGAAACTAGTCGATAATCCTGAGGATGTAAAAGTTACTCAGATTGACAGCGAAAAAACCGTCATCTTGGAATTGCAGGTCAAAGAAGGTGACCTTGGTAAGGTAATTGGTAAAAAAGGTCGCACTGCCAAAGCATTGAGAATCCTTTTAACTGCAGCAGCAGCGAAACAGGGGCAAAAACGAGCGATCTTAGAAATCATTGAATAATTGTGGATGTCGGTAGAAGCAAATTTCCCTTTAGGATTCGTTAAAAAGAGCCGTGGATTAAAAGGTGAATTGCTAATATCGTTGATATCCACAAACATCGAATTTGAAAAACGAATAAGGACCGTATGGTTAGGGGATAGTTCTAACCATCTGCATCCCTGGAAAGTGGAATATCTGCGTATCCAGGGAAATAGCGCTTTTTTAAAATTGAATGATGTCAATTCACGGGAAGAAGCGGATTATTTAAAGGGGATCAATATTTTTATTCCTGATTCCTGGATAATTCATGACAGTCCGGTTCAATTCATTGGATACCAGGTTTATTCGGAACCGGATCATGAATATATCGGAGAGGTTTGCGAAGTTGATGATAGCGATCCACAGAAACGATTGATCGTGAAAACCGAATCGGGAGAAGTGATTATTCCTTTAGTAGATGAGTTTATCAGATTGATCGATACAAGAAAAAGACAAATACAGGTGACATTAATTGACGGGATGGATCAATAATGAATATCTACTTCATAACCGCTTTTCCGGAAATACTAAGAATCAGTCTTTCTGAAAGTATGTTCAGAAAAGCGAGTGAAAATGGATTAGTCAGCTATCATGTCTGGGATTTAAGGGATTTCACCAAAGACAAACACCGTCAGATTGATGATACGCCTTATGGCGGAGGCGCCGGAATGGTTTTAAAACCGGAGCCGTTTTTCCGGGCATATGATAAATTAAAAGAAATAATTGGAAATGACTCTTTTAAGGTGATTTGTCCATCGCCTCAGGGTGATGTCTTCAACCATCAGATGACGTTGGAACTGGCTAAAGAGTCGGATCTGATCTTTTTCTGCGGACATTATAAAGGTATCGATGAACGAGTCATTGATAATTTGGTCACTAATGAAATCAGTATCGGAGACTATGTGTTAACAGGAGGAGAACTTCCTTCACTTGTAATTGCCGATACAGTTATTCGTCATGTTCCCGGAGTCCTGAATACCTATGAATCCGCCGAAACAGATTCCTTTGCCGATGAAATGTTGGAAGGTCCAATCTACACTCACCCCCGTGAATATCGTACTTTAAAGGTTCCTGATGTATTGTTGTCCGGGAACCATGCTAAAATTGATAAGTGGCGTTATGAACAACGTCTGAAACGAACAAAAGAAAGACGAGAAGAATTGTTAAAATCTAAAACTGGTAATGATTTTGGAGGAAAAGATGGATAAACTTGCTGCGGCTACCGCAGATCAGCTGAGATCAGATATTCCTGTATTTAAGGCAGGCGATACTGTGGCAGTCGAATATAAAATTATTGAAGGTGATAGAGAACGCACGCAGCGTTTTCAAGGTGTAGTAATAGCCCGAAGTGGTGGTGGGATAAATGAGACCTTTACGGTCAGAAAAATTTCGAACGGTATTGGCGTTGAACGAATTTTTCCGCTCCATTCACCAAAACTTGGCAGCATTGTCCGTCTTTCAGTCGGAAAAGTTCGTCGGGCAAAGCTGTATTACCTGCGAAATCTGAAAGGTAAAGCCGCCAGGATCAAAGAGAAAAGATAATATCGGGTCATCGGTTTTATAACTTAAAAGAAACTTATCCTGTTGGGTAAGTTTCTTTTTTTGGAACTACTCAGCCACAAACATATCAGGTTTTATAATTTCCTTTTGGTAACAGGGCTTTACTTTGTAATTCCTCCACATCATAACCCCGAGACAAAAATATAAACGTTAACCACTCAATTTATTGAGTGGTTTTGATGCTCCCGGTAACACAAACCGCTTGTCTCTTTCATAAATTCCTTCCTTCCTTCTTGAATTTATGACTTCTTCTACTGTCCTCCAAAATATAGGAATTCCAATTCCCCTCTAAAAAGAGGGGTGTCCGAAGGACGGGGTGTGTTACTCTCTAAAGTCGGGACGACAGGTAGAAACCATTCTATCCCATCAAATCAATTTCTCGAGGGGACAGGCGATGGTTAATGTTTTTCTGCACTGAAACGTTATTACTCTGCTTCCATAAAGGGATAGCGATAATCTTTTGGAGGGGTAAAGAGTTCTTTGGTCGTGCGCGGCGATACCCATCGAAGTAAATTGATCATGCTGCCGGCTTTGTCATTGGTGCCGGAAGCGCGACTGCCGCCAAATGGCTGTTGTCCAACGACGGCTCCGGTGGGCTTATCATTGATATAAAAATTACCGGCTGCATGTAACAGAGTTTTGGAAGCTTTTGATACTGCATGGCGATCCCTGGCAAAAACAGCGCCGGTTAATGCATAAGGGGAGGTTTGATCACAAATGTGTAAAGTTTCATCGAATTTGTCATCTTCATAAACATACAAAGTAATAACCGGTCCGAAAATCTCTTCTTCCATTGTTTTAAAATGAGGATCTGTAGTGACAATCACCGTGGGGTCTATGAAATATCCAACGGAATCATCATAAGATCCGCCAATGAGGATTTCAGTGTCTTTGGCGTTTTTGGCATACTCGATGTAGGCTATAATATTTTCAAAGGCAGCCTTGTCAATCACGGCGTTAAAGAAATTGGTAAAATCCCTGACATTGCCTTTTTTGATGGATTTGATTGTCTCGATAAGTTTGGTCTTTAATTCAGGCATGAGAGATTTGGGAATATAGGCTCGCGATGCAGCAGAACACTTTTGTCCCTGGAATTCAAAAGCGCCGCGAACGATACCGGTATTCAGTTCATCCAGATCGGCGCTGCTATGAGCAAAGATGAAATCTTTCCCCCCGGTTTCTCCGACGATTCGCGGATATGTTGCATAGGATGAAATATTTTCACCGATAACTTTCCACATGTTCTGAAATACTGCGGTGCTGCCTGTAAAATGGACTCCGGCAAGTTTCGGATTTGATAGCACATAGGGACCAACATTACGACCTGAACCGGGAATAAAATTGATTACACCGGCAGGCATTCCCGCCTCTTCAAACAGACGCATTAGATAGTATGCAGAAAGGACAGCCGAGGATGCCGGTTTCCATAATACGGTGTTTCCCATTATAGCCGGTGCAGTGGGCAGGTTTCCGGCAATTGATGTAAAATTGAATGGCGTCACGGCAAAAACGAACCCTTCGAGGGCGCGTTGTTCAAGTCGGTTCCATTGACCCGCAGGAGATGAGGGCTGCTGTTCGTAGATTCGTTCCATGTATTTTGCATTAAAGTTCCAGAAGTCGATCAATTCGCAAGCTGCGTCGATTTCAGCCTGAAATACATTTTTACTCTGGTTCAACATAGTCGATGCATTCAATCTTGCCCGCCATGGACCGGCTAAAAGCGTAGCGGCTTTTTTGAAAATACTTGCCCGTTCCCACCAGGGCATTACCGACCAGGTTTTCCATGCTTCCTGTGACGCTTCAACAGCCATTTCAACTTCCCTGGAACCGGCTTTATGATATATGGCAAGAACATGTTTATGATTATGTGGCATTACGCATGTTGCCGTGTTTCCTGTTTTTACTTCTTTGCCGCCGATAATAAGCGGAATTTCGATCTGTTCATTCGACATTTTGTCCAATACTTCTTTGATTTCTTCACGCTCAGGGCTGCCCGGACGATATGCGAGGATTGGTTCGTTAACCGGATCCGGCAAAGTGAATTTTGCATTACACATATATCACCTCTTTGTTAATAGTGTTTGTTTAGTTGAATATTTTGGCTGCGACTTAATTTTAATGCTATTTTGGGGCTTAAAATTTTCACTTTTTAAAGTTAATAAATCTTATTAATGGTTGGTAGAAGAAATTTTACTATTTTTTCGGCATTTGTAAAGTAATTCTACAATTGATAAAATTTGAGTATATTTCATCATGCACCAGATCAAAATAGTTAGAATTCTTGCCGTTATTTTCTGTGTTTTTACACTTTCCGCAACATGTTTTGCGCAGGTACAGCTTTTAGAGGCAGCGATCGTTGGTAATATTAATAATGGTAGATACTGGTCGAATTCCTCGCTGATTGCAGATAAAGGAGACATACTCAAGCTGTCCGCCGTTGTTACTGCGCGAGTGGAAAATATGTACTCACCGTTATATTTGTCGGAAGTAAATCAATTTGTTATGGATCATGACACAATCGCTTCCGGGAAGGTGATTCCGTTTAAAAAAGTTTTGGCAAAGCCGCCTGAATTGTACTGGTACAGAATAGAGCCGGTCAATATTGATACGTTTTATCTTAATCATCCGGGCAATGTTACACCTTTTGCGGTGATACCGTACCACGAGGTGCCAATTCCAGGGTGGACAAATCAGTGGATTGTTGACTTACGGTCATTACCGGATAAAGACCAATTATTGCCGGGCACAATTTGGTTGAAAGTCGAAGTTGTTCTTGATCGGCAATTTGTTACTTCACCAGGTTATGAAAATCGGATGAAAGTGCATGATACGATTGATTTCGGCGGATTGAATGATAAAGTATTCAGGATTGGAATAAAAGGGCGTACCGGATGCACATTTATTGATAATATACTCTTATATAGAAATTTACCGGTCATTATTAATCCTTTGTCATGGAGTGGTTCATGGGACGATCATCAAACGTCTCACTGGATTGGTGGAAATTTAGTGAGTTTTATGATAGCGGCTGCTGAAATGTCCGATATCAAATTATGGAATTATCTGGATAAACTTCCGCTTCCGGAATTGAATTATTTTGACGTCACCGAATACTATCGAAAAAACGTCTATTTAAACGATGATTATTTTTCAACAGAAGAAGGGGAGACCATTGAACTGAATAAAATTATCTACGACAAAGGCGATATTCTGTTAAATAACGATCGAGTGGGAATATTATATGAAGATCGCAGTCCGATTAATTCTGAACAGGTGGGTGGTCCTAATAAAATATTGGATCGTTATGATCTCATTTTAGAGTGCAATTATCATTCAATGCAGATAATGACAATTGAGCAGTCGCTTGGTGATACTATAAAGCTCATCCGCTGGAAGAACCGCTGGAAAAATTACTGATCAAAATAATTAGACAATAAAATCCGTTATAATAGATAGCTGTTCATTAAAATCATAATAAAAAACCTTTCGGAGGTTTGTTCATTATGACACAGACGCTTATCTTGCCGAACCTTCCGAAGGTTATTTGCTTGCTCTGGCTGCGGGGTTATAGTTTTGTCGGGTCCTCAGACCTGACGACATGCTCAGGATTTGAGCTAAAAGCTTCAGAAGAACGGGAAGACCTGTCAGGTTTATTAGATCCTTCTACTTCAGATAGGCGCAAGCGATTAAACCTGACAGATCTAAGTCCCGCGCTGAAAAACCTTG
>JAUVYH010000096.1 GCA_030603165.1 Fidelibacterota bacterium | reverse complement strand
CTTGAGTCTGTATCTTTTTGGGTAACTTAGAGAGTTCTTTGAGAAAACGTTTTGTATATTCGATCTTCCACATTCTATTTCAATGATTGATAATAGTTTTTTGCCTCCTTAAATGAGAGCCGTTCATCATTTCTTACCTCGTCCATCATTTTTGCCAATCCATAATTTTCTATGATCTCTTCTAAGCGCTCAAATTCATCAATTTGTATTTGAACGGCTATCGGTTTTTGGTTTTCGTCCAGTACTATATTTTTTTTAATTTTTAACATCTTTTTGCTCCTAAAAAATATGTTCTCATGGAGTGAAAATTAAAAGGGATTAACAAGACAAGCAAGAGAAAGTTCAGACCTGGGGTAATGCCTCGGTTGTAGGTAAAGGGTATAGGGGATATAGGGGTTATAAGGGTATAGGGATTTGGAGCGATACGATTACACCTGTCAGGTGTATTAAATCTTTCCTCATCACTTGACTTAAGCCGGTCTGACAAAATACTCAATTTCGCACAATTTTCTTACCGGCTTGAGTTAAGTGATAGCACGCATTAGATTTTTTCCCTTCAGATGAGATCAAGCGGTTACACCTGTCAGGTTTATTAGGTTCTTTTTCCCCGGATGGGATTATTTCTGTAAACCTGACAGGTGTTTATCAATCAAATTTTCTACCAATTCATCCCCGGGAATGAAAGGTAAGGTAATATGCCCGT
Source organism: Fidelibacterota bacterium (assembly GCA_030603165.1). Lineage (GTDB taxonomy): Bacteria > Fidelibacterota > UBA2242 > UBA2242 > UBA2242 > UBA9312. The sequence continues at coordinate 11,735 of JAUVYH010000096.1, read as the reverse complement.
CATTCCGATGCTGATTATTCCATAGCGCCGCAGTTTCCACGGCGTTGGGATTGCGCGCCCAGCTGCGCCGGGCAACTCCACCCATGACGTCCCAGGAAAGACCTTTGCGAATCACTTCATTGGCTTTTTCACTGCCGTCAAGAAGGATGCCGTTGCCTCCGTTACTTGCTCGCCCGATACCAACGCCGCCGCCGTTGGAAAGGACAACGAGTGTCATTCCTCTGGCAATATTCCCGCCGAAGCACTGCACCGACATATCGGCGGTTGTCCGGCTGCCGTCGTAAATATTGGCAGTCTCCCGAAAGGGCGAATCTGTGCCGGAGACGTCGTGATGATCGCGGCCTAACAGCACCGGCCCGATTTCACCCTTGCGCACCATATCGTTGAACTTCAACGCGATACGGATACGACCTTCCTCATCGGAATATAGAATCCGGCATTTTGTGCCAACGACCAGTTGATTTTCTGCGGCGGATTCGATCCAGTGATAATTATCGCGATGCAGCGAACTCAATTTCGGATCGATACACGCCATGGCAGCACGATCGGTTTTTTGGAGGTCTTCATCCTTGCGGCTCAGGCAGATCCAGCGGAACGGTCCAAAGCCTTTGTCAAAACAGACCGGACCTATGATATCTTCCACATAAGAGGGCCAGATAAACCCTTCGGAAGTGTCAACCCCGTTTTGGGCGATTTCCGGAACGCCTGCATTAAAAACAGACGCCATGAAACTATTACCGTAGTCCCAGAAATATGATCCTTTCTGCGTAAGGCGTTTGATGACGCAATAGTGACGCCTGAGCGACTGATCTACAAGTTTGCAGAATTTATCCTGATCGGACTTAATCAGTTCGCGCCCTTCATCAAAAGTTACTCCCGCGGGAGTGTAGCCGCCTTCGTAAACGGCATGACAGGAAGTTTGATCAGAGATTAGTTCAACGTCGATGTTTTTTTTGTCGATATATTCCAAAAGATCCACAACATTGCCATGATAGGCGATGGAGACGGCTTTCCCGGTTTGTTTATATTCCTGCATCCAGGCGGCGATCTGATCGAGATTGTCGGAAACTTTACCGACCCAACCCTGTTCGTGGCGGGTCTTGATCCGGCTGTAATCCACCTCGGCAATAACACCGATTCCACCGGCAATTTCGACGGCTTTAGCCTGGGCGCCCGACATTCCGCCCAGACCGGAACTCACGAAGAAAATTCCCTTCAAATCCTTATCTTCCGGAATACCGAGATATTTCCGCCCGGCATTTAACAATGTAATAAAAGTGCCGTGAACAATTCCCTGGGGACCGATATACATCCAGCCGCCGGCTGTCATTTGACCGTAGTTAGAAACGCCCATTGCCGCCAGTTTTTTAAAATGTTCCGAATTGTCCCACTCTCCGACAATTAAACCGTTAGTGGAAATGACTCTGGGAGCCATTGGACTAGATGGAAAGAGACCAACCGGATGACCGGAGCTGACGACCAGCGTCTGTTCTTCATTCATGATTTCGAGGTACTGTTTGATCAACAAGTATTGCATCCAGTTCTGGCAGACCTGCCCGGTTTCGCCATAGGTCACCAGTTCATAAGGATATAGCGCCACTTCAAAATCCAGATTATTATCAATATTTACCTGCAGAGCTCGGGCTGCCAAGATGCCTTTATATTGATTCACCGGTTTGCCCCAGATACGTTCTTCAGGACGATAGCGATACCCGTAAATTCGCCCCATAATCCGCAGTTCTTCCAGAAATTCAGGCGCCAGGGTTTTGTGTAAATCTTCAGGGATATATCGAAGCGCATTTTTTAAGGCTATGACTGTTTCGTTTTTCGTCAGGTTGAATCCGCGGCTCGGGGCGCGGCGAATGCCTATAACAAACTCCTTTTTGGCTGGAAGTTCTATCGGCAGTTTTACTGTCATAGACGATGCTATGTCGAAATTATTCATGATCTGCTCCCATATTGTTTTGATCAATCATCAACTTTGCGAAAGATTTAAGGAGATATCGTGAAATGCTATTAGATAATTTTCGCAAAGTTTGCTCTCATCTATGAGTCCAACATAACTGTTGGAATTTATATATTAGTTCCTTTCTAGTCATTTTCTTGTTTTTTTGTAAAGAAAATTTTAACGCAGAGGCGCAGAGAATTATTAAATGTATAACAAACATGTATCCAAACCGAAACTGCTGAAACATTTAAGACAAACACTTTTTGAAAAAAGTTTTCTGATAAATCCCGTGTAATAGTTTGTTTATTCACCTTCATGTTATTTTTATCTTTTTCTTATTACATGGGGTAAACTCTGCCTGCCCACCCCTTCCGCCGAAGGCGGATGGCAGGCGGGCGTATCTTTGCGATCTCTGCGCCTCTGCGTTTATAAAAATGTTTTTTCATTTTGGCAAACGTTCCTGTACCCGAGCCTGAATTGTTCCGTTTTCCAAGTATTGGTAGAGATTTTTTCCCGGGCAGAGTGTTTCGGTATAATCTTTGTGACCTTTGATGTCATACAGCGGAACATTGAACCGTTCGACTAAATATGCCGTGAGTTCGATGATCGCTTTCATTTGAGCTTGATTTACAGTTGCGTTTTCAAAATTTCCCATAAGACAGATCAAAGCGTGTCCACTGGGATCGTAATCCGTATTGGTAGCGCCGGGATAATTGATGGGTCTCGCTTCATATATTACGCCGTTTGGGTCAATCATTAAATGGTAGGGAATATCGATCCACTTTTTTTCTTTACGGCTCCAATCCTGAAGTCTGCGAACATGCTCAACGGGGTCTTTATCAGGAGGATAGTCAATCCCGCCGTGGTGGATAGTGATCTTGTTTATTTCATGTTGGGGTAAGATACCGGCAAGCGGTTTCCATTCCCAGTCGGCGCGTCGGACGATCTGTAAATGATCCGGATAACTTAATTCCAGAATCTCAAATTCTTTATGAATCGGTATGGAACACGCGCTGAAAATTAAGACTGAGATAAGGATATAACGCATTCCGGATTTCATCGGTTTTCCTTTCAATAATTGCAATTAAAGTTAGCCAATTCAAAACTTCGGCACAAACTAAAGATAACGGCTTAGTGCTTGTATGGTCAACCCTGTTTTATTAGCTTTGGCACAAATGCCGGGGAACTTTTAATGAACAATGCCAAAATAATCAGCAATATCGGGGAACTTGTCAGCTATGACTCGGATTCGGAATCGATGAAAGTATATCAAAATGTCGATATGGTATTTGCTGATGGAGCCATTCGGGAAATTGGTAAAGGTCTGTTCTCCGGCGAACTTGAGCCTATCGACGCTGAAGGTTCGTTAGTCACTCCCGGTTTTGTAGATCCTCATACTCATCCGGTGTTTTTTGAAACGCGGGAATTGGAATACGAGATGAGAATTATGGGTAAATCCTATATGGAAATTGCCGCCGCCGGTGGCGGAATTCGTTCCAGTGTCCGAAGCTTGCGGTCTGCCGACTATAAAAAGCTGAAAGGGAAAGTCAAACAACGGCTTGATGATTTTTTCAGATTTGGCACGACCACGATTGAAGCGAAAAGCGGTTATGGATTATCAACGGAAAGCGAGTTAATGTCGCTTCGGCTGTTAAAAGAATTAGACGGTGAGCACCCACTGGATATCAAACGGACGTTTTTAGGCGCTCATGAATATCCTGATGAGTATCGCGAGGATCATGACGCTTATATCGACCTGATTATTCAGGAAATGTTGCCCACAGTCGTCCGGGAAGGGTTAGCGGAATTTTGTGATGTGTTTTGTGAAGAGGGCGTATTTTCTGTCCGCGAATCCCGCAGAATATTGGAAGCGGCGAAATTTCTGGGACTCGGTATTCGGTTGCATGCCGAGGAATTCAAACCCATTGGCGGTGTGCAATTGGCAGCGAAATTAGGAGCCATATCAGCCGACCACCTGACCGCGATAACCGATGATGGTATCGACGCTTTAATAGAGGGCAACGTAATCCCGATCCTGTTGCCGGCGACGACGTTTTTCCTTGGCTCGGATCATTATGCACCCGGCAGAAAGCTGTGGGACAAGAGTTTGCCGGTTGCCATAGCTACGGATTTCAACCCGGGCAGCTCCATGACCCAATCCATGCCGCTCGTTATTTCAATTGCCTGCTTAAAACTGAAATTATCGCCGCTGGAAGCGCTGCAGGCAGCGACTATAAATGCTGCAAGATCACTGGCAATGGATAGCGCTGTGGGTAGCCTTGAGCCGGATAAACAGGCTGATTTTGTGATCTGGAAATTCGATCGCTATCAGGGCATACCCTATTATCTGGGGTTTCAGTCAATTCGCAGCGTCTGGAAGAGAGGGCGGAAAGTATGGTCGGAACCTGGCGAATGAAACCGAAAATAAATAAAATATTTTATTTATTAAAAAACAATTGACAAAGAACCTATAAATATCTAAAATCAGACACATGAATCGAAATGGAAAAATATTAAGGGAGGTGGAATTTTGAGAAATACGAAGATTGTATCAATGCTGCTTACAATAATAACCATTTCACTGCTTTTTTCAGGAATTGCGTTTGGTAATTCAGATTATTATTCTTCCGTTCAAAAGATTTGTAATGCCTACCAGATAACAGTTGATTATGATCGCATGAACCTGATGGATCTGGAAGGTGGTGATAAAGAATTTACGCTGAGCGTAAAAAGTACCCGAAGCCAGTTCGATCGCGTGATGCTGATTGGCTTTTATGCAGCCGGAAAGGCGATGAATAAGGAGCCGATCAGGAAAGTCACGATGGTTATCAGTGTGGAGTATAAAGGCACTCAAAATATTGTGGCAAGCGCTACAAGAGAAAATATTATGAAATTTGTGGACGGTGAACTGACGTCAACAGAGTTTGTTAGAAGAGTTAAATTTGATTAATTTGCAAAATAACAATTAAGGAGGAATTCATGGATCCTTTTTCATGGTCTTATACGTTAATGATGTATCTGAGAGGAATAGGCTGGGCGATCGTTGCATCAATCGGTTTTTCCTTTGGTGTTGGTCTGGCTATCAAAGTTTTTGACTGGTTATCGACTTCAATCGATGAATGGGAAGAGATTAAAAAAGGCAATATTGGCGTTGCATTAATTATCTGTTCTCTCATCGTGATGGTCGGTCTGTTGGTCTATAAAGTCATCTAATTAACGATTCAACACATTTACGGGAAATCCGGCAGGGATTGGGTTTCCCGTTTTTGCTTTAGCAAAGTATTGTTTGTTATATAATTCCCTTAATTAATAAAAGAGTGTTGATTCCGGCACAAAAATGATGTATATTGGCATTGGTAAAACAGGAATTTAGCCATGAAAAAAGAACAACAAACCGAAGATAAAAATATTAATCGGCGTAACTTTCTTAAAAAGTTGACGATGACGGCTGTTTTTACGGTTCCGACAATACAGACTTTTAAACTTCTGGACGATAATCGCTCCAACTGGTGGTGGTGGACCGGACATCACCATCATCATGGACAAGGCAGCCAGCCTACACCTCCGCCGCCGCCACCTCCTCCCGGAGGAGGCAGCTGGGGAAATCCCTAAAATACTATTAATAACAGTTTTAAAAAGGGGCGGAAATTCCGCCCCTTTTTTGTAATTTTAGACGTAATGGATTGTTATGGAAAATCTTCACCCCAAATATCTGACTGTATCGAATCAACGGTAACAGAAACTGCCGCTTCGATTTCAACATAAGTATAATCGCCGATAGTCCAAAGTGAATCTTCTGAATTAATATAAAAGCCGGCAAAATAGTTGTTGATATAATAAACCGCTTCATCGGTCATGTTTAAGGTTGAATAAGAATCCAGCGCGATGAACTTTATCAGTTGCGGAGTATAGGCTGAATCATGTTGAAAAGTATAAAGTGAGTCCGCTAACAATAATTCTTCGCAATATTGTATAGTGGAAAAATAGTCGTCATTTTTGTAGTAGCTTACCGATATTCCCATTAACGCCGAAACATATAGTTCATCGGTTTCCAGTACTTCGTCAAAGGTGGATATAGCCGGATCGAGAGAGTCAATTTTTAAATAACACCAGCCGGCGCCTGCCAAAGCATCCGGTTCTTCGGGATTAAAGCTATAATACTGTTGAAAATAATCGAGAGATTGCAGATAGGAACCTTCAGAAAACCTGTCCCAGGCGTACTGAAGAAAATTTGCAGTGTCGGCGGTTGTGGTAAAAGCGCTACTGGCGGTAGATGTCACATTTTCGGCGACGTCGGCGCTGGTAGTTAAGTAAAAGTATTCCAAAGATAACTGTAGATTTTCAAGAGTTATAACATGAATTTGCCGAAATTCGGCGTCGCTTTGAACCAAAGTGTCCTGCGAGCTGACCAACCCGTAGAATACCTGCACCGAACATGGTTCGTCGGTTTCCCAAAAAATCGTTGCCGATGTGTCGGATATATCAATTATGCTCGGTGTGGTTACAATGACAGGCTGAATTTTATCATCTTTCACTTTTATAACTTCTTTTTCACAATTAATCGTAAAAAGAAATAAAGCGGCTAAAACAAAAAACAGTATAATGCTATGAATTTGACGCATCAATTGATTCTCCAATATATTATAAATTATCTTCGGCAAAATTTATGGCGGCAATTAATGCCGTTTCGTAATTGTCATAAACGGCGCCGTTGACAACCCATGTTGACGGAATATTAGGATCGAGACCATTTTCTTCCCATGCCAGGTCTAATTCTCCTTGAGCATTAGCCATCTGTCCTTTTTGGAAAAAACACTCCGCTAAAATCAGGCGAACATTTTTATAACTGATTACCGGATTGTGCTCCAGAACCCAAAAGGGATCGCTGCCAATCACCTGATTACAATAAAAAATAGCCGAATCGGGTTTTTGGTCGATTTGGGCAAGCAGCGCCAGACCTGTTAAGGTAATCGGCAGATAGGGATTTAGAGAATAGGCTCTGGCAAAATTACCACGGGCTTCATGCAGAGAGTCCAGCCTTATTTGTGTCCAGCCGATAGACGCCACAGTTTCCGCGCGGTTTGGATTTATGCGATATGATTCATACATCCGAACCTGAGCGCTTTGAAAGTCACCGGCAGCGTAAAGATTCCACCCTTCCCTTACCAGGCTGATCTCATTATGAAGCGTGTGAAATGTGTAATCATCGGATTGCACCGGTCCGTTATCGGCAAAATCCCAGACATAGATTTTGTAATGATACTCCATATAAGGAATCAGGGAAGCTATGGTAAATTGATGATATTCACGGTTTTCGGAAATAATAAATACTGAATCGCAATCGGTAGAAATGCCGTATTTTATTTCAGCATGACATGCTTCGTTGGTCTCAAAAACAATTGTTGCGCTGGTATCATCAACGGAGACCACTTCCGGCGCTCTACTGATAGCCGGTTTTGTGTTGTCGAAAGTATAAGTTATTTTTTCACATCGGAATGAAATTACAATAGCGACAACAAAAAGTAAGCGAGCAGCGAATTTCGTAATCTTAGTCATATCCGATCTCCATCTATTTCAAAAGGGTCAGTTTTTGTTTGTTTTCAAAGAGAGTCTTACCGCCTGATGAAACGGTAAGTTTTAGTAAATAGGTTCCCGAAGCGATGATCTGACCGGAATTGTTTTTTCCATTCCAAATATATTTGTAGGCTCCCGGCTGCTGGATGTTGTTGGTCAGCGACCGGACTTCTTTGCCAAGTAGATCATAAATTTTCAGAGATACCATTCCGGTTTTTTCCAGAGAATATTTTATGATCGTGGAATTGTTAAATGGATTCGGATGTGATGGATAGAGCTGAAATTTGTTCACAATTACCGGTTGTGCTTCATACTTAGCCGTGGTTTTGAAAAGCTGGTAAATGCCGGTTCTGGTAATCGGCATATTTTCGGAATATTGACAAACAGGAATCCACTTCTCATTTTGGTATAAGTATAGCGCGCTTTCGGAATATAAGGATTTGTCAATATTTTTTAATTTTAAATATGCCGGTTTTTTAAAGGTAATATTTTCAGGTCCGATATAAACAGGCATACCGATCGTCTCTCTGTCCTTAGGAAATTCCAGATCCATTTTACCGCTATACAGCAGCATCTTAATGTCTTTCGCAAGCGCTCCGGCGGAAATGTTTAATTCAATTTCCGTATTCTTAGCAAGTATCCGATTATTTTCCGCTGCTTTTAAAAGCTGTACCTGAATGGAAGCGGAGCCTGTTCCGATGTTCTCTGAAAAATCAGTTGCGGAAACAGTAAGAGTTTTTGTGCCCGGCTCATCCAGCAGCACACGGTAATAATAGATATTTGGCGGCGAATTGATTTCTACCAGGTCAATCGGTTCCTCATTGAAAGTCGCCTCGATAGCAGTTAAAGGTTCATCGGGAATAATGTAGAAGCTTACATCATCGGTAAAATAACTGTTTTGCGAAATCACAAAGGAAAATTCCGGTGGCTTACCATCTTCGGTATATGTGGCTTTAATGTTAAAATAGGCGCTTCCATTTTCCGGCATTTCAAAACTGTAATATTGATTGGCAAAATTACGTAAATCGGGAATAAGCGGAGTAGTATTCAGTGTATCATAAAGTGAAAAGTTGACCGATTCCGGCACAAGCCGTATTTGCGGCCAGACCAGGTAAAAAGTTTTTCCGATATTGGCTTCATTGGTCTTTACCCGGAATGCCCAGCTATCGGAATACTCGAATTGGTCGTGCAGATCATACGCAAGAAGTTTATCGTCGCAGTTTTTGAATTCCGCCTGGACGAAGTTGCCGAAGATGTCGGAGCCTTGAAAATCAAATGCATCCCAGGCGTCGAAACCGTCTTTTGCCGTTGCTGCCACTCCAATCCCGTTTTGGGTATCCTGTAATTTACCATCATCCGATACAGCGCCGATTTTCAGAAACCAATCCCACTCAGTTGAAACAGTAGCAGTCTTATAATTGTGCTTCTTCCTGATTTTAGACAGGTCTCTCGATATTAGCGAAGGTTTTGAAAGAATTTTTGTATTTGGAATTACGAGTTTTAAATCGCTAATGGAATCCAATTGAATGAACCAGAAACCCTGCCAAACAGAAAGAGTATCGTCTTTATCTTCAGTAGGAGTTATTATCACATATTGGTTTTTAACATGATCCCAGGTATAGGCATACCGGCTTATGAGTTCGTTTTCGGCTGCCTGTGTTAAGGTAAATTCATTTTGAAGCTGATTATTCTGATAATAGAGAATTTTTGAATTTGACCAGTCTATGGTATAATTATAGGGATTGGCGAACATATTAAAGCCCGGTGGTTCTGACGGACGATCCCAGCCTACGGATGGAGCAGCTGCTACTGTTAGAGTATCGGGTATTTTCAATGGACAACCGATCACGTCAACATCTACGGGTATAGTTTTATATGTCTGCCATACAAAATGACCGATTCCGGGGTAGCAGTCCGGCGGCTGATAAATAGTGCCGTCGCCGTATTCATAATATTCGGAAACGGAATCTTCAGTAGTCCAGCGAATGCACATCCAGTTTTCACCGTCCGGCATTTCCCCGCCAAAATCATCACCATAGACTGCCAGAGGATCGCCATCTTCCGGTATTATCGGCACACCCAGTAATACCCAGGCGGAATCGGGAAAATCACTATAGACCATTGTCATTGGACAACCCGAACCCTGCCCGGAAGCCTGAATGGTGTTTCCGTATGCTCCGATATTAATCCGGTTTCCACTGTCTTTAATCTCATTGCTGTAATCGTCATTCGGATCACCGGAATCCATACAGGGTGAATCGGCGGCGTCCGGTTCCCAGGCGCCAAAGTGCCAGGATACACCGGTGCTTTTTATGTGAAGATCATCATCAAGCCATCCTGATCCGCCCAGTGTATCGTTACCTCCGGCGGGATCCACGAATAGCGGATCTTCGGAGAATGAACCGATTCCCTGAGATGCTTCATCATACCAATTATAGGTATTGTCATAAACGCAATTATAAGAAGTAACAACCTCAAAATTACCGGAACCATAAATGCCTTTTGTGTTGCCCATTACGATATTATTTTTCCAGACGCCGGCAATATTTTTTCCGTAAATCCCATATTTTCCAGCCTGATAAACAGTGTTATTAATAACATTTAACGCCCGGTTTCCATTGTCGTGTATATAAATACCCCACGAATCGGAAGATTGATTGCCGTAAATCAGATTATTTCGAATGGCGCTGTTTTCCATCTTTTTTATCTGGATTCCGCCGGTGATATTATGATGCAGGACATTTGATGAAAAATCATCAATTTCATTATGGGAAGCGGCATTCCAATAGATTCCTATATCGGTATTATAGACAACATTGCCAACGATGGATTCCAGATCAAGAGCTTTGTAAATATAAATGCCCTCGTCCCCGCCGTCATGCACTGTATTACTGTCAATGTGAGCTGCCGTGTATTGTGCGTTACCGTGAAAATCTATGCCCCTGTCGTCAAAATCATAGACAAGGTTATTAGAAATTTTATCCGTGTTGATATACCTGATGTAAATTCCATGTTTATCCTGGATGTCATAGACTTCATTATGTTCCACCGTGCCTAATGAATAACTTTTATTACTGCCGTAAACGTAGATTCCGTAATATTTGCTTTTATAAACCGTATTATGGCTGATGTCTCCGCAACTGGATTTATAAATATAGATATTAGAATTATTCTCGTTTTCATATACCCGGTTATAGGCGATTATATTGCATCGGTCAACCGTATGAAGGTAGATACCAATATTATCATTTTCCTTTATGACATTGTTCCAGATTGAGTCCACTTCGGTTTTATAAACATAAACTCCGGTGGAAGCATCAGATATCGCGCTGTTTTTTAAAACAATATTCATATCATCATATGATTCATAAACGCCAATACCGGCAACGGAACCGCCTTTCACAGTGGTGGAATCAATAGTCAGTTTTCCTTCTGACTGCTTACAGTAAATTCCATACTTTGTATTCCAAAGGGTTTCACAATTTTTGATAATGACATTCTCAGATTTTTTAATATAAACTCCTGAATATTTGCCATATCGAAAAACTATTCCCTGCCCGACAATATTACTCTTATTTTCAATGTGAAATATGTTATTCTTGTTGCCGTCTCCAACGTTAATAGTTCCGGCATCGCCGGTATATTCACCGGTTTTGTCTCCGTAGAAAACGATAGGACTGCCGGCAGAACCCGAACTGGCTATTTTCATCTGTTCCGAGTAGTCGCCGGCGCCGATAAAAACAGTATCACCGGGTGAAAGGGAATATTGGGCGGCTTTAGAGACAGTTAACCATGCTGTTTCAGATGATAATCCATCGTTTCCATCATCGCCGCTTTTTCTGACGTAACGGTTTCCTGCAGGGGCAGGACAACCAACTTCCAGCCAGACCTCTGCGACTTGAGCATTAACAGGTAATAGCAGTGGTCCCACTCCCTGTCCATCGGCTCCGATCTGAATGTTATCAATTTCATTCCATGTCCAGTTAGAACCTGTTGAAGGGTTTGTTGCATATTCGGTATAAGTGTCGGACCAAGAAGCGCTACAAATTACCTCAGCCCCATCATATTCAGCTCCGTTGGTTTTCATACTTGTTCTAACCTTTGCATGAATAAGCGCCGTAGCGTCGTCTTTATATCTGATATGAACCCTTACCCAATTAATTGTCCCGCTTCCCGCAGAATGATTTTCAGTTGAAAACAATCCCTCCTGCCA
>JAUVYH010000242.1 GCA_030603165.1 Fidelibacterota bacterium | reverse complement strand
TAAATGACGCCCGTAAAACGGTGATGGACTTTATCAACCAGGGAAAGACCGTATATGGTATAAATACCGGATTCGGAAAACTCAGCACTATAAAGATCAAGCCAGGCGAACTGGCGAAATTGCAGGTGAATTTACTACGCAGCCACGCTTGTGGCGTCAGTGACCCGATCAGTTCTGACATTGTCGCCCTGATGATGTACCTGAAAATTCAGAATCTGTCAAAAGGCTATAGCGGATGTTCTTTAGAAGTTATTGAAAAGCTGGCGGAATTGCTCAATAAACAAATTATTCCGGTTGTTCCACGACGGGGATCTGTGGGCGCCAGTGGCGATCTGGCGCCTCTGGCTCATATGTGTTTACCGCTGATTGGAGAAGGCGAAGTTGAATATCAGGGCAAGGTTTTTCAAGCGGAAAAGTTAGTTGCACAGGGTATCTACACTCCGGTTACTCTGGGACCAAAAGACGGTTTGTCATTGATTAACGGAACCCAGTATTCAACCGCGTTGATTACTTATGCATTATCACAGGTCCGGGATTTATTTATATTAGCAGAACTGGCGGCGGCGATGAGCGTCGAAGCTGTTTTGGCGACGGATACGCCGTTCCGGGATCAAATCCAGGTGGTACGGAGACAAAAAGGACAGCAGGTAGTTGCAAGGCATCTGAGAAATTTTCTGAGAAACAGCGAGATTGTTCACTCCCATGTGGATTGTAATAAAGTTCAGGATCCCTATAGTTTCCGTTGCATACCACAGGTTCTGGGCACTGTGCTTGATACGATTCAATTTGTGGAAACTACTGTCGATAATGAAATTCAGGCTGTCACCGATAATCCGCTGGTGTTTCCTGAAACCGGTGAGATTTTATCCAGTGGGAATTTCCATGCGGAGCCGCTTGCGTTGGCAGCGGATTATTTATCCATTGCGCTGACGGAGCTGGGAAACATAAGCGAACGTCGAATTTCAACTTTATCTGATACTACAATGAGTGATCTGCCGGCATTTCTGGTGGATACAAGCGGCATTAATTCAGGGTTTATGATCGTTCATGTCACAGCTGCGGCATTATGCGCCGAAAACCGGACATTATCAAATCCCGCTTCCGTTGAAACGATCCCCACCTCGGCAAACCAGGAAGATCATGTCAGCATGGCGCCAAATGCAGGATTGAAGCTTCTGCAGATTGTTGCAAATATCCGCCAAGTCATCTGGATCGAATTTCTGACAGCTGCTCAGGGAATCGATTACCGGAAGAATTTAGCAAATGGTGACGGAACGAAGATTGGTTATGAAAAAGTCCGGTCGCTGGTGCCCCATCTTGATAAGGACCGCCTGTTTTATAAAGATTTGAGAAAGATAGATGACTTTTATGGTGATCGGAATTTTATCGAACAGGTCCGAATAGTTGCGAATCAGATATAAAAATAAACAGGTGTTAATATGATAAAAAAAGTAAGTCGCGAGGGTTTAACATTTGATGATGTTCTGTTGGTGCCGGCAAAGTCCGATGTGTTGCCCAAACAGGTTGACTTGGCGGCGCCGCTTACCAGAAATATCAATCTGAAAATACCTCTGATCAGCGCTGCCATGGATACGGTAACCGAGGGAGATATGGCAATCGCGATTGCCCGTGAGGGTGGCATCGGAATACTGCATAAAAACATGACGATCGACGAACAGGTTTCCGAAGTGGACCGTGTCAAGCGGTCGGAAAGCGGTATGATCGTCAATCCCATTACGCTGTCTTCCGGCAATACCATTCGTAAAGCTCTCGACATTATGGCAAAATATTCCATTTCCGGGATTCCGATTGTTGACGACGGTCAGTTAACAGGTATTTTAACTAACCGGGATATCCGTTTTGAGACAAATCTTGATCAATTTATTTCCGAACGGATGACCAAGGAAAATTTAGTGACAACGCCGGTTGGAACCACTTTGGAAGAGGCGGAAGAAATTCTGCAGCGTCACCGGATTGAAAAATTGTTGGTAGTGGATAATGAAGGCAGATTAAAAGGCTTGATTACCGTTAAAGATATTTTAAAGAAAAAGAAATTTCCAAACGCTGTCAAAGATTCTCTGGGGCGTCTGCGGGTCGGCGCCGCCGTGGGAGTTTCCGGTGATTTCCTTGAACGGGCGGAGCGGCTTATCGCGGAAGAAGTAGATGTGCTGGTTGTGGATACCGCCCATGGTCATTCATCAGGCGTAGTAAAAGCTGTAAAAAAATTGAAACAATTATTTCCTCAGATTGATATAATTACAGGTAATGTGGCGACAAAGGAGGCGACGAAAGCTCTACTCGATGTTGGCGCTGATGCGGTTAAAGTGGGAATTGGTCCCGGCGCGATCTGTACAACAAGGGTCATTGCCGGAGTCGGAGTACCTCAACTGACGGCTATTATTGAGTGTGCAACGGAAGCCGAAAAAGCCGGTATTCCCATCATTGCCGATGGCGGTATCCGCTATTCGGGAGATATTGCCAAAGCCCTTGCCGGAGGCGCAGGCACTGTAATGCTCGGATCGCTTCTGGCTGGTATGGATGAAAGTCCGGGCGAAACGGTCTTGTACGAGGGACGTGTGTATAAAACATACCGCGGTATGGGATCGATTGCGGCAATGGCAAAAGGCAGCAAAGACCGCTACTTTCAGGATTCTGAAGATATGAAAAAACTTGTTCCCGAAGGTATTGAGGGAATTGTGCCGTACAAAGGTCCTTTGCACGATACGGTACATCAGCTGATGGGGGGATTGCGGGCGTCTATGGGTTATTGCGGCGCCCGTAATATTGCGGAATTACAGCAGAAGGGCGAGTTTATAAAAATAACGTCTGCCTCGATTCAGGAGAGCCATCCCCACAATATTAAGATCAGCAAGGAAGCTCCTAACTACAGGACAGACAGTTGAATAAAGTTGATTAAAAAATTATGCTAATTTTGCGACGTGAGCAGCGAGTTTGGATTTTTTATTGGCTGCGTTATTTTTATGGATAATTCCTTTACCGGCAATGGAGTCGATTATTGAAACCGCTTCACGGAAGAGAGTTTCTGCTTCATCTTTGGTGTTGGAAGCTCGTACCTTCTTTACCCTTGTTTTCATTAAAGATTTTTAATGTTTATTAC
>JAUVYH010000247.1 GCA_030603165.1 Fidelibacterota bacterium | reverse complement strand
GTAATGAACCGAAGAACTAAATAAGAAACTCTTTTCTTAAGAGGGGCAACGTAATATTTATGATTAAGCGAAATATAAATAATATTCTGATACAACTAGAACCAACAAAATCTGATACTTTTTTTATTGGTAATAAAATTGATGACAATAAAGAAATTGAATTTGAAAACATCTCTGATTTGGCAAGATATATTTCTGGTAACAAATATTTTCCGATAGTTGGCTCTTGGGAAATTACAACAAAATGTAATTTTTCATGTCCATTCTGCTATATAGTTCACTCAAATAAGTCTTTTGATACTTTAATTAATTGGAGAAAATTAATATCGCAAATGACAAAAAGTGGAGTTCTTTTTATAACATTGTCTGGAGGAGAACCTTTTTTATCTTACGACTTTATTGAAATTTATAAAGAACTGAAAGAATGTGGATTTATTATTACGATATATACAAATGGCAGCTATATTTCCGAAGAACAGTATGAATTATTAAAAACATATCCACCATTTTCGATTGAGGTGTCTGTTTATGGAACAACAGAAGAACAATATCAATTTTTAACTGGTAATAAAGCTTTTAGTAGAGTTGATAGCAATATTAGGCTACTAAAAAAAGACGGACATAAAATTGTTTTAAAAACCCTTATAAATAAAACTAATTATAAAATATGGGAGCATATTAGGGATTACGCAGATTCTTTAAATTTAGATTTCTTTTTCTCATTTAATTTGTATCCTGATACTAATAGAAAGTCAATGTTAAATTATCTTGCCCCAGATAAAATCCTTCCATTTTTATATTTAGAAAAATCGGGGGGGATTATTGACTTTAAAACTAAACCTGATATTTCTTTATTTTCATGTGATGCAGGTAGATATGGATTTCATATTGATGTTGAGGGTAATATTTCTCCGTGTTCAGAATTAAGGAAGTATTCTTATTCTGTAGTAAATGATTTTAGCTTTGCATGGGTAAAAGTTAAAAATTTCGTTATAAACAATTTACACAAAAGACCACAAAAGTGTATTAATTGCGATATATCTGGTTTTTGTAAAGTATGTGCGGCAAATATTGAAAATGATTTAACATCAGGTACCGTAAATATTAATAATGAAATTTGTGAATATTACAAAAAACTTTATAGTGGTGTTAAAGAAATATTAGATAATCGGAATTAATGACACATAAAACAAATAAGGATTGATACGACGTTTCTTTCGTAGTCAATCCAGGATTTTAGAAGCCCATATTTCAGCGACTATTCAGTGAATCGGCATGATCATTACGGACAGGGTGAATTTAAAATTATCGAACTAATTCCTTTAATTTCACCCACCATTTTTTACCAACCATCTCTTCTGCGTCATTCAGGATATCAGAGATCAGATCCGTTAAATCTCCACTGATCCGCCAATGCTTCAATATGATCTGGGGATCGTTGGATTGGAGAATATCATTAAGAATATATGCCGTGAGTGCAATATCATCTACATAACCAAGAGCGCCCCAGAATTCTTCCGGGATGAAATCGAGAGGAGAGACGAAATACGCGATAGCGACTGCCAGTTTAGCTTTACTTTGAGGTGTGATATCGTTTTCACCGGACAATTTTATCAAAAGTTGAAAAAGGTCGGGAGTGTATTGAATATATTTGCCCCATTTGCTTGTTTTTCCGACGGTAGTTTTAAGCCAATTCCGGATTTTTGATCTCAAGTCATCAATATACTCACTATGTATTTCAGTCATTCGCAGCCTCTCTTTTTGCCTTTCTTTTTAAGCGTCTTTTGATTGTATGATCGTGTAACCATATTGTTGATGAATATAAAAAACTTCGCTTTTTAGCAATCAAGCGGAAAGAAATCAATGCGAAAACAAGATAGATAAGCCCGATGCCTACCATTGCCCAGAAATACATTGGATTGCCGGTTCGATGACTATAAGCGGGCAAATTGATTGCTAAGATCAGAGGAATAACGAGAAAAAACGTTACAGCTGCTGAAAACATATAATCTGATGCCACCGGCGTTTCAAAATCCGGGTCAATTACCCTCAGCAGCGCTAAACCCGTTGGCATTGTTCCGGTACACGCTCCAAAAATAATCAACGTCCGCTCAAAACGATGGTCGATAAATAATCGTGAACACAACCAGGGTACGGTCGCCATTACAGCGATTCCGGCAGTGATACACATGGCTGTAATCGGTATCCAATATTGCGCAACAACAACCAGTGAAATTGCGGCGATGGCTCCGGAAACCATCAGGTCAACTGATATCCCGGATAAGCGTGTTAAACAACCGTTATCAAGAGTATATTGTATGTTAAGTAAATTCAGTATCCCCTTGAAAGCCAGTGCGGTAAGGGCGGCAAAAACAAAACTGATTCCCCATAAGTTCACCGCTAATTCCATACCGGCTTGTCCGGCAAAAGAGAGTAAATATGTGAGAAATTTCAACAATAAAAAACTCAACAAATAGACAACTAACACCATAGATCCATTATAAGTTAAGGAATCGATGGCTTCAGTTTCTGTAGTAAGATGTGATCCTACCGGGAGTTCTTTATCTTTTGAATATATGCCTGTGGAAACATTCCGTTGTCTGATCTTCTTAAGTTTTTCTTCCGTGATCCATTTTTTCCGAATCCCATAATTGATCAGCCACATACCGCCAAAACACGCCCAGAGAAAACCGATAGCGGCAAATGTCAAACCAACAGTTCCGGCGCCTTGAAAACCAAATGCTTCC
>JAUVYH010000093.1 GCA_030603165.1 Fidelibacterota bacterium | reverse complement strand
GGCTGAGAATAATATCGAAGCCGTGAATTGTACTCTGCTTTTTTTCAGAATATTGATCGGGATTAATTATTACCTGTTCCAGCAGGAGTTCCAAAGAGGTCGCTGTAAGATCCGCTAAATTCTCAATTGAATTTTTACGATAGATATCGGTAGTCCTGGAAAAAAGGTTATTCTTGGAAAGGGTATTTACGTAAGATGAGACTGCCAGAAACAGAAACGTAACCACAAAAATCAGAATAATATGTCTGATGTTAAAATGAAATCTCCTGTTTCCGGCTGATAGTTTCATTAGTATCGATTGATTATAATGGGTTTGTTAAAAGCATCTTCCAGGCTGGTTTCATTAACCAATACCTTATGAATATGATCGGCAAGTATTTTTGATAATTGTGTGTATTGAGGAGCATTCGGACGATAAAATCCATTATCGACCAATTGTTTCAAATAGGACAGGTAAGTCATTTCTTGCAGTATATCCGGGTCGCCGTACAAAGCCTCTACAACAGGTAAAAACCCGCCCTCTTTAAGCATGATTTTCTGGGTCTCAGGAGAAATCATGTATTCTATGAACACGGCGGCTTCTTTTTTGGCTTTAGAGTGTTTGGAGATCATCAGGTTCCAGCCTCCTAGGACTGAAGCTGAAGGCTGATCTTTAAAATGGGGTATCGCTGCAATACCGATCAGGTTTTTCTCGGGCCTGTTTTCCAGGGTTTTATAAAATGAAGGCCATCCTCTGAAAAACGGGATGTTGTTGTTTAAAGCGTGGTCGTAACAGCGATCTTCATTAAATGTCGTAACTTCAAGGGGGGCGAGTTTGTGTTTTTCAATAAGGTCTTGAATAAATGCAGTTCCCTTTTTGGCCGGCTGCAGATTGATTTTCAAAGAGTCCATGTTAAAAATTGCACCGGATTCTTCCGGACCAAGTATCTCCATAAAATTGACGATGAGCCCCTCATAATTATAGCCCTGGAAGGAATAAAAATCGTGAGGGCTGTTGTTGATAAGATTTAGTTGAAAGAATTCACCCCACGTAATTGAGTTTTTTAAAATTGATTCCAGATCCCCAGTTTTATCCAAATTTTTCACAAGATCGCGGCGATAATACATCACACCGACATCAACGTGCAGCGGAATACTGATAATAGAATTTTTAGAATATGAATTAGCCAGGACTTTCGGCAATATTGTTCCTACGGTCTTTGACGAAAAATAGGGCGTCAGCGGTTCAGCCCACTTGGCAAAACGGGCATTCCAAACCTGGTCAATAGCAAACACGTCAATCAAAGTATTACGGTTGCGTAATGTTCTTGCGAGAAGTTCTTTTCTTAAATTTGTGTTAAACTTGATAAAGGGTAAATCAATGGGAACGACTTCTATCTTGCCTTCGTATTTTTCATTAAACCGATCAATAACTATCTGATGGGCTCTGGATATATTGTCCGCATAATAAATTTTTTTAATGTTATCACGCGATATGCCGGGGGCATATACCGTAATCAAGAGTACTGAAAGTGAAGTGAAAATAGCAATAACAAAGGTTAATAAGATCCGATTGTACTGCCTGAAGGGTAGATTGTCTTTGCCGGATTTCATCTTTAGTATCTCATGTAAACTGGAAAATCATTACGCTGAAAATTACGCAAATAAACATGAGAATAAAATGTTTTATCCTACTTTACTCATAACCGAGTAAAATGAGTCGCATCTGGTCCAGTAGCGCGGCATTGGTATCAAAATGCATATTTTCATCAGAGCGCTGAAATTCCAAAGTTAGCTTATGGTCTCCAGCCGGCAAATTAACAGGTATCGCATTCGAATACCCCCAATCCGTCCAATTTCGGTCTCCACGCTGTGGAAAAACTACCGCGCCGATCCGTTTTCCGTTTAGAAACAGAGACCGGACGGCGCATTTATTGTTCGTATTGATCGGCCCGTTTCCATTGCTGTATCTAAAATCAAGGGCGTATTTGCCGCTTCTCGGTATATATACCTGAAAATTAACATTTTTGTTTTTCTGCTTAGTTATCGGAATGTATCCAAACCCATAGAATCCGGGATAATCATTTGATATATCCTCACCGTTTGCCTCCATCAAGATAGTATGTTGCCGGCTGACGACACTCACCGGCTGACTGAGAAAGGATTGTTGTCCGGATTTGCTAACAGCCATTACCTGGTATTCGGAGTAATGGTCGGACCGGGGAATTCTAAATTTTGTGTCATTGGTTTTTGATATTTCGGAACCATTTTTAAAAATTCTGTAGATTATTGCATCTTCGATCGAATTCCAAACTAACAAGGAATCCGATACTGTTAGAATAGGAGTATCCGGTGAGAAAATTATTTCAACCAGGTTAATGCTGCCTGGCTGCGCAATTTCATTGTTCATTTGAATGTGTATTTTATGATGACCGCTGATATTACCCGGGATTTTATTTGCAGCCAATAGTTTTCCATCCAAACTCAACGACTGAATGTTATCACCGTATCCATCAATTGTAATATCAATCAGGCTTTTTCGGTATTTGAAATTTTTCAAGCTTCGCATACCGGCATATTTTTTTGGAATAAATGGTTTGAAAGAAAGTGCGTCGGGCTGAAAATCCATTCCCAGGAAAATTCTGTAAACCATCGCCAGATTTCCCGCAACACTCCATAACTGTCGGTCGGAATTGATCTCGGTTCCCATGAAATCTCCGGTCTCGGCGACCATATTTTCTTTATTTGTTAAAAACAATGAAGATGCGCGGATGATGGAAGCCAGACCATGTTCGACACTTTTGGTATTGCCCACTTTGGCGGAAGCCCAGGTCCAATAGGCTTCCACAAAGGGCCAAATTCCGTTATTATGGTATGGAGGAATGTCGGGTATCTGCGGATAGATACAGGGAATGCCAAATGTTGTAGTCGGAGTATTTTTAATAATAATTTTTCCCTTTTCAGAATCGGCGATATCGAACAAGACACACAGCGCTTCACCCAGAGCTTCGGATCTGGAAGAAACTGAAAAGTAATTTCTACCATATAAATATTGTCCGTAATAACCTTTTTGCTCGCACCAGAGATGTTCATTGATTGCCGTCTTAAGTGAATTTGCAACACTATCGTACTTTTCCGCCAGGCTTTTTTCGGCTAATTCTTTAGCCATATTTGATAAAATAACATAGGTTTCATAATGAACGGCATTGGTGCCGAGGTTATGCGACATATAGATATCCTTCGGATCCATCCATCTGGGGTAGGTCTGTTCCCGCCAATCGAGAAAGGAAGATTCGCCGTACATCAATCCTGTCGCCGGATTCAGAACAGTCAAAAGATCATCTGCGGCTGAATTTTTTATTATTTCAAAGGCTTCTTCCAGCCAATCCCGGTCCCCTGTCACAGTATAAATTTCCCAGGCGGCTAATGCCCAGGTCATGCGATCTGATGAGATAGGCCAGGATCCTCCGGTGCCGGTGTCCTGAATAATACGATTGTTTTTGACTTTGTGCATCAAACTGGTTTTGGCAGCATCCGGTTCGAGAATTGCCAGAGAGAGTAAAATACTGTAACTGATATCTCGCGTCCATACACCCGGCCATTTGGCGCCTGCCATCAGGGCGCCGTCTTTCCTGATATCCAGCACAAGCTCTTCGAGGGACATGTTATACAGCGCATCACAAATCCGCTGATCGGATTCATAAACCGGATATTTTGAGATGTCTTCTTTTAGCGCCCACCGGGTTTTCATTTCATTTTCTGTAGCCTGCTGAAAATTTTGAACATTGACGCTGACTTCATAAATACCGTCTTCATCTGTATCACGGAGCATGAATTCCGGTCTTTGGGCAAGATTCGCAAATTCCCAGGAAAGCGGCTGTGTTCTCCCCGCTAAAAAAACACCCTTAAAATCGTCTGCTTTTATCGTTTCTCCATTATAAAGTGTATAGAATCCCTTTTCTTTAAAGGCGTTTAAAACATGCCGCATATCGGCTCGGATTGTCAACTCAACATCTCCGTCAAGATAATTTTTCCGTTCCTTTTCATCGTACATTGCTTCGTGTGGATCAGACTCCCCGAATTTATACACTGCTGATACCATCTTCCCATTTTGGGGAGTAAGGAGGATATGATGATTTTCGCCGGGATAGCGTTCGTTGTCGCCGCCGTTAATGGCAAATTTAAAATCTAAAACTTTACATGTCGGGCGTTTATACGGGCTTTTATAATTGGAATAGAGTTTTGTTGACGATTTTGCAGTGGATTTAAACTTGCCTTGCTTAACGCCATCCGATTTTACAATAAATGTATCGGATTTATATAGAAAATCATTATTGGAACAACTCATTATGATCAGAATTAAAGGCAAAAGCCGGTGAAAATATTTCATTACATCTCCGTAATAGTTAACAGGTTCATTTAATTAAAAGCATTTTTTTATAACACGTAGCATTTTCATTTGATATGCTGTATAAATATATTCCGCTACATAATTTCTCCGCGGTAAAGCGTATTTCATGATTGCCGGCGCGGTAAAAGGACTTGGTTTCAAATACTGTTTGACCTTTCAGATTTATTACTTTGAAAATAATTTTACCATCATTATTTATAATAAATGGAATGGAAGTCGCAGGGTTGAAAGGATTAGGATAGTTTTTTCCCAATTTGATTCCAATAGGCATATTTACCGCTTCTGTCTGAACAACCGACGAAGAATTGTCAAACTCAACTACTACGGCGGTCCAGTAGTGAAGCCCCGGCAATGTAAACGAAAGGGTATCGCCAGCCTGGGTAAAATCAAGACTTACAGGCGAGCCCTGGTTAGTATCGGGAGAAGCTGTCCAGACTCTGCTAACCGTGGAGTCCGCCTTAATCATTAATGGAAGATCGAATTGTTTTTCAGGACTGGTTTGAATACCCTGGGGATCCCGCCAGTCCATAGTTGAAACACCGATAAAGTTTGTAAAATGATAAATTTGCCTGTTGCCCGCTTGCCCGGCAGACACCCAGACTTTACCTTTTTGGGCGCTTTTACTTAAGGCGATGCCGCTATCCGTCATTATTCCGAAGGAAATCGGCTGAGGATGATCTCTCAAAATATTTTCATAGGCAACCGAAAAATCATAATAAGCGATCAGCTGCTTTACCAATTCTGCATCCATTTTAAGGTTATCATTGGGAAAATATTCATTGCACAATATATGCTCGCCTAATTCAAGATGAGCGCCGCCGTTTGCAAAAATAACCGCATCCGCCAGGAGTACAGCCGCCGTATTGATGGTGCCGGGCGCGCCGGATATTCTCTTATTTACATAAGCTGCCAATATACTTGACAGTCGGTTATTGCTATAATTATCATTGGAATGAATAATTCCCGCGAGACCGGAGTAAGTGTTTTCCGACCAGACCTCGGTGTATAAAAAATCAACGGGCGCTGCGGCGATTTCCGATTGTCCGTATTGATCCACAGCATTTAATACCAGTGATACATTCAGTGCATTTTTTGATTGTTCGATAAAATTCTGAAATGAACCACTTATGTTAATTTGATTTCCGGAATAGTCATATCTTGTTCCTCTGTTTCCCAATTGATCCATGTGCCAGCCGTCAAAATCAAAAGCCTGAAATACTTTGTTCATTTCGCAGTTTATGTAACTTCTCTTTCCTCAGAAGAAGTATTGGGATACTTTGACAGAAAACCATAACGAGGATATTTACACCAGTCCGAAGATACATCAACACCGATATTGATCCGGTCAATTGTATTTTCATTATTCATTAAAAATATCTCTGCCAGGTAACCACGATAGTCTTCGCCCGGCGGCAACCATGACCAATCAATTTCCTGGTTAATTACGGGAATTGAAATTGAATCAATACGTTCGAATAGATGCCTGTAAGATACGAGCAGATGACTATTTACCGGTTGTTCCCGCAAATGAAGTGAAAAACGGACGGAATCGCCCGGGTTATAGCAGGCTTTGTCGGTATTCACAGATTCGAATATCTCACCACCAAAGGAGAGACCTAAGAGCAGGATGAATATTATGACCGGACGCCAACCATTTGCCGATATCAATTCTCATACTCCACGATAAGCATATCCCAGTATTTTAACGTCGGGATATTTATGCTTGTTATATCATCTTTTTGCTTGAAATCAATTGACACGGGGGAGCCGTGCAGGTAATCAGGCGAAGCCAGAGTTATAGATAATATTTTTCTTGAACCGGAGAATTGGAGTAGTATATTTTCTTGTAAAACCGGCTCCGGGCGATTCCCGTATGGATCCCGCCAATTCAGACTTATAATATTTAGAAAATTTATCAGATGAATTACATCCTTATTTTCGAGACGTCTGCAAACGGTCCAGATCGTTCCTTGCTTGCTTATTTTACTCACCTCGTACTGGTCGGAGCTAATTTCCATCGTGCCGGATTGTAATTCGGGACTTCGCAATAGCGTTTGGTAAGCGACGAAAAAGTCATAATAATCGATTAAAGCTTCTTCCAGATCGGGGCCCATCGATAAATTTGAATTGGGGAAATATTCGTGACACAGCATGTGTTCGCCAAGTTCTAAATGAGCGCCGCCGTGAGCGAAAATAACCGCATCGGTCATTAAAATTCCCGGTGTGTTAAATTTTCCGGGATTCAATGAATTTTCATAATCCATATAGGCAGCCAGAACTGTGTTGAATTTTCCGCTGAGTGATTTATTCCGGCTTAAAATATCTGTTAAATCGTCGAAACTGGAATGATGGCTGCCTACAGGATTCAACACTTCGGCATACAGAAACTCAACCGACGCACGGGCGATCCCTTCCTGACCATATTGGGCAACAGCGTTCATAACCAGTCTGGTTTTTAAGATATCTTTTGCTTCATTTAAAAACGCGGTAAACGTATTCCTGAGGATGACGATATCTCCGTCATAATCGTATAAAATTCCCAAGTCACCTATCTGATCCACATGCCATCCGTCGAAATCCAGAGCCTGAAAAACCTTACTCATATTTTTAAAGAGACAGTTTTTCCACTTTGGATCAGCGGGATTCATAAAATAAATTTCATCAGCCCAGCTATCGGGCAAATTCAATCGACGCGGCTCTTGATGGTTTTTGTCTTTATAGAGCCCCCATTCCTGTCGGATGCCTTCACGAAATCCTGAGGTCCATGCCCCATATAGGAGGTTGTAAGCCATCGTATTCATATTGTGTTTGTGAGCGGTATCGATATATTTTTCAATGGTTGACCGGTGAATCGTGCGATTGCCGATGTCTTGCCAGGTGTCCGCAGGATTTTGGATTGTCCCCTTTAAGGGATCGTGGTGGGTATTGTGCCAGTCGTAAAATTGCAGTCCGTTGATATGAAAGCGGTTGAGTTTTTTGATTATGGAATTAATTTCTTTGTCTGACAATTTTGGGTATTTCGAGATGAATCCGTAGCGTGGATAAGCATTCCAATCGGATGAAACATCAACGCCGATGTTCATCCGGTCAATTATGTGATGATTTTTTTCAAGTAAGATTTCGGTGAGATAACCGGCATAGTCTTTCTTCGGGGGTTGCCATGTCCACTCGACAAATTCCGTGTTCTTCGGGGATATGATTTTTTCCGCTATTCTTTGCCCCTCATAATAATAGCCAATCCGAAGTGTTTTACCCTGTACCGGTTCGTTAAATTCTAAGCAGTATTTCACCGGTTCGCCGATATCATATCTGGCTTTATCCGTTTCTACATATTTTAAAATATTTGCACTTCTGTATTCCTGGATGGAATTTTTTCCGCAGGAAAGAATTAAACCAATAGCCACAAGATAAAGCGCAAATATTAGTTTCAGTGTACAAGTTTGAATTTGAGGTTGGTTCATTTTTAAATATCCTTTCTTTTGGGTTATTTGGGAAACAACGGATTTGGAAGATGCAAATTTCAGACCAAATAATTGATCTTTCTTATTGAGCAGAGTGTACCCATCAAATCCTCTCACAATTAACAGGTAAGATTTTAATATATTATCAAACATGAAAACAGTCCTGAAAAGTTCAAAGTTAAGGTTCCCGCTTTGAAGGTTCCAGTATTATAGCAATTTTGGGGAAAAATTATTAGCATGTCAGATGCATCCCTAATTTTAGATGATCGGATGTTTTATAATTTTGATAATATGTTATAATTTTGATAAAATATATTGATTCTGAGAAATTACCTGAAATTTCTGATTGATGAACAGATTATTTTCCGATCTCCTTATAAAATTGTGTTTGAATTGTTCTTTCTTCCATTGAATGGTTTTAATATTCGTTTTGGCTTGGTTTTTGTCCTAATACAGACTATGAAACCTGACTTCTCTTCAATGAACACAATAATCCTGACAATTTTTTACGTTCTGGTCTTGCTTGCCGGCTTGATCCAATCCGGCGCAAAATCTTTTTTTCACTCCAGTCATTCCGGCTGGCTAAAATCGATGCTTTCTTTTTTTGCGATCTCCGTTCCTTTTGTTTTGATTATATGCTTCTATTTCGGCGGGTCTTTTAGAGGAATTAATTATCTTCACCTGTTACTTATAAATATTTGCATCATTTTGACAATTTATTTTTTTGTTCACAACAAGACAAACTATCGCAGTATCCCCGAATTAATAGGTGATAAATTTGGTAAAAAAAACCGGCGTCTCGTTGCTGTATTTTTAATAATTTCAAATTATGGATTAAAACTGCCTATTGTCATATTTGCTTATGGTTGGTTTTTCAATATTGCTTTTGGCGCTCAATCTTTTCTGATATTAGTATCCCTGATCACTTTTAGCGGAGTCTTTATAACTATTAGAGGTCTGTCTTCATCAATTCGCACAGGAACTGTAATCGGATCATCTTTGATAACAGCTGCATTAGTCCTGATGATTGACAGCTTCAGTAAGTTAGGCACCACATCTTTATATTTGCAGGATCAGGCTCTTCAAGCCGGAAAATTTGCACCTAACCCCATTTTGTATATCGTAATGATTTTTATTGTAACCTGGATTTGGATTATTGATACTTATTTCCATCAACAGCTAATGTTATCCCGGAATGACAGGAATAAAACAAAAGCTTTATATGGAACCGGTATCATCCTTGTTTTGTTATCAACAGTTATTTTTACAACATTTAAAGTATATGGTTTTCCCGGCATTGATTCCCCTGCTTTTATCGAATACATTATCAATAACATAGGAACCAATGGATTCTTTCTGATTTTACTAAACGGTCTACTAATTTCCTCTTTAACTTCAATATTTATATCAACATCTGAAATAGCAACCTTCGATCTGTATAAAAGTATAAAACCCAATTCAGCCGAAGATGTGTTAAAATTAGTCAGCCGTTTATCTATCGTACTATCAGTTGTCTTTACAATCTTGATCACACCGCTTTTCCCGGAGATAAATCCACGCATTATTTGGACTTTAGTATCGTTCTATATAATCGTTGTAACGCCTATAATTACAGTAATAATTACCGGATTAATTCATGCCAAGCTCTCAGAAAATTCGGTGGGAATAACATTAGTGACAAGTTGGCTTTTGGGAATAATCGCCGGAATATTAATATCGACAGGAATTTTAAACCAGGCATATACTGTCTTTATATTTGTAGCCTTGTTTTTTTACAGCATAGCCTGTCTTTTTATTATTCAAATGCTCAACAGAAAATATTTTACTGCAATGCTGTCCGTAACAGCATTTCTTAGTCTCGTGTTCCTATCGGCAAGCACGTTTGCTTACAAAGTGGAGCCTGAAGGCGCAACATTTTCAGAACCTGACCTGACATTGGGCATGAGTCCCTCGAGTACAATAGCTGTACCCCTCGGTAAAACCGCGAGTGAGATTCAAACCATCATCACAGAAGCGGACGCCTCGTATGACGTCTGTGTGAAATTCACATGTGGCACGTATTACCTCAGCAAAAGTGGCGTGGGGGCCACGGTGGTCTTGACCAGATTAACCGACATGGTGATTGATGGAAACGGTGCGAAAATCGTTATTTTGAACGATTTCGATTCGGGCTTTCTCGGATTTGATAGTTGTACAAATATCGTCGTCAAAAACTTTGAAATCGACTGCGACCCATTGCCCTTCACCCAGGCGACGATTATTCAAAAGATCGATAATAAACACTATAAAGTGCAAATACAGTCCGGTTATCAATCACTCGAGGAAGGCCCGTTTGAAGGCGGCGCATCCAAAAGGATTGAGAACAACACCGGTAACGCGCGTGTGATCGAACCAAATGACACAGCGATCCTCAAACGAGGTACTCTGGATCAGCTGTTCGTTATGGACTGGTTCAAAGTATCGAACGGGATTTACCATGTTCAATTTCTGAAAGAAGAGACCGAGATTGAAGTAGGAGATCCCTACGTCCAGTACAAACGTATAGAGAATAAGAACTTTAGTGAGATGGCAACGGGCGATGCCATTAAGGTTATAAATTGCAACTCTGTGGTATTTCTGAACAACAAATGCTATGCTGCGCCGGGACGAATGGTTAGCTGCTTTATGTCGGATCATGTATCCGTGGTTGGCAACGAAGTCATTCCCTGGACGGATCGCGAAATGTCCGTCGCGGCCGATGGATTCTGTATTTTTGGCGGCGACTATATTTGGGTTGAAGGTAATACGGGCAAGGGTACGGGCGACGATGTGATAGCTTTCTTTACAAACTCCAAGTCGGGCCATATAGAGCGCACCGAGTACTACGAGGTTCGAGATAACTGGGTTTCCGGCCGCCGTCATGGCATTCTCTTGAGCGCCCAAGGTCGGGGAAGAATCGTCAATAACTGGATCCAAAGCCCGGGAAAGTTTGGCATACAGATTAACAACCACAACACTATTTTGATTGAAAACAACGATCTATACGATTGTCACGTCGGTCGATTAAGGAACGGCACAGGAGAAAAGGATGGCATCTTCAGGTGCTCGCCTGGCACGACGAACACTAATGTTGATATTATAAATAATCGCATTCACAACTGGCATGAGAAGACTGGCATGAGAATTGGGAAGGTCAACTATGTCTTGATACAGGGCAATGAGCTCATTGACGATGAATTAGATCTTTGTAATGAAGGCTATCAACATGAAACTGCCATCGCCATTGGGGAGTTGACCGACAATCTGGTTGTGACGGGAAACAGCTTCCAAACAAATCCGAATTGGAATGGGATTACAAGCGGCGACAACCCCGCGATCTATATCGACCCCGGAAACAACAATTCCATCACGATTGAGAATAATCAGATTATCGACAACGGTGATATCAACTCGACCAGCCATGTGTTGCTGCGTACCTATGCTTCAGAGTTTAAATTATCTCAGAATTATCCGAATCCTTTCAATACGACGACTACAATAGGATATAAACTTAATAAATCTGGAAAAGTAAAATTAATTGTTTATGATCTTCTTGGCGAAAAAGCAAGAACTTTGGTTGACGCCGATGGAACTAATGGTAGCTACAATATTAACTGGAATGCAACCGATGAATTTGGTCATAAAGTATCAACCGGAATCTATTTCTACAAGCTTCAGTCAGGTTCTCAGACAAAAGTTAAGAAAATGATGCTGATGAGATAATTTTAATTCAAAGAATTTCCCCAGGCTTGCCTCGGGATTACCTTTTAGAAGGAAGAGTATGAGAAAACTTGGTGTCTCATATAAGAATATTACCGATAAGATACCACGCTGCTTGCGGAGGGGTAGTTCATTAAATAATCTTCTTCTTTTAAGGAATATCACATTTCATCAAGAAAAATGGCTATATTCTCAGCATACAGCTGGAAGGAAAAATTTAAAAATTTTTACAAAAAATTGAATTCATTTGTTACAAAAGAAAAGTTGAAAATTATGAAATTGTCAAAGAATCAATGCTATTTAGAGTTATTTATGGTATTTTTTTTATTTGCCGGTACTGTTTACGGAGCCTGGGAGGGGACAATAATTACCGGTATTGTCACTGATGCTGCAACAGGTAAAGCTCTGCCTGGTGCAAATGTAATTATTGAAGGCACCAACCTTGGTTCTGCCACGGATTTAAGAGGAAAATTTATTATTGCGGGTATTCCTGGAGGCGATTATGAACTAATAATAAGTTATATCGGCTATCAGAGAAAGACTGTCAATATTTCGGTGAAATATGCTGAGATGACCGTAATTAATGTAGAATTGAAACATCAAACTATAGAAGGTAAAGAAGTTGTTGTCACCGCGCAGGCGGCAGGTCAGAACGAAGCCATTAACCAGCAAATTAGAGCAAACAGTATAAAAAATATTATTTCCGCGGAGCGGATACAGGAGATACCCGAAGGCAGCGCTGCTGAAGCGGTTGGTCGTTTGGTTGGAGTTTCATTGGATGGCGGTAAAATGGTAATCCGTGGTTTATCGCCGCATTATAACAAAATCCAGATTGACGGAGTCGACATGGCTTCCACCAGTCACAATGAGCGCAGCAGCGGGCTAGGCATGATTTCGCAGTATATGCTTGGTGGCATTGAATTGACCAAATCAGTGATGGCGGATCAGGAAGCAGACGCAATTGGCGGCACGGTTAATTTGATCATGAAAGAAGCGCCGGAAAAACCCACCTTGAGTATGTTGACGCAGAATGGATACAACACGCTGAGCGAGTCTTACGCAAATCCCAAAGTTATCCTGACTGGAAGTAAACGGTATTATCATAATTTAATAGGCGTGTTCGGACAGGTGTCGTTTGAACGGGGTCATAGCGCAAGTGATAAAATGACCGCAAATTATGATGAGGCAATCATCGGTACGCAAAAAAAGATGACTGTCAATAATTTGAACTTGCATGATATCGATAACTTGATTGTATAGGAATTTTCATTTTTTACTGTTTGGAACGATTTAGGAAGGAAGAGTTAATGATTGAAAAATAATAGTGAAATATTTATGTTATGATGAATGAAAATGGAAAAACAAGAGAGGCGGGATTGGAAT
>JAUVYH010000218.1 GCA_030603165.1 Fidelibacterota bacterium | reverse complement strand
AGAAGAAGATTGAAAGTCCGCCGAAGGCGCTAAGTTCATAAATATGAATAGGGTTCTGGAAAAAACAGATACTCTTTGAATGATAGAGATATGTGAAAAACAAAATATTCTTGAAAAACTTGAAAAAATTTGATGCTATATGAAATTTAAAAAAGGAGATACCCGTGAAGAATAAATATTTTTTACTATTGATTGCATTAATTGTGATGGTTTTCTGGACTTTGGCCTGCGGGCAAAAAAAAGCGGAACCCACTGGCGAGATCGGCACGAAAGCGGCGGATTTTTCACTGATTAACCTTATCGGAAAAGAAGTTACTTTAAACCAATTCCGGGACAAAGTCGTTCTGCTCAATTTCTGGGCTACCTGGTGCGGTCCCTGTAAAATGGAAATCCCGGATTTCATCAAGATTTACGACAAACATCAAAAAGACGGATTAGAAATAGTCGGTATTACCGTATCTTCCGGTAGCGCAGCCAGTATCCGTCAGTTCGTCGAAAAATTCGGAATCAATTATACCGTACTCACCGGCGATGAAAAATACCTCAAAGATCTAACAGTTAAATACGGCGGCATTCGAGGCATTCCTACTACTTTCCTGATCGATAAAAAAGGAATTATTCAGAAGAAATGGGTCGGCGCCCGGGCGGAGCGGATATTTATGAAGGAGATTGATAAATATATTTCTAATTAACCTGAATTATTCATAGCCACTAAGGCGCCAAGACACAAAGGGATGTTTAATATAAAAATAAAGATAAAAAGGGAAGGTATAAATTTTGAGTCATTTCGCATATTTCAATATCTATATTTTATTAATTCTTAGAGTCTTAGTGTCTTTGTGGCAAGATTTATGAATTAAACAGGTTAAATAAAAAGCGATGGAAATTAGTATGAATAAATTTTCAAAAGAGAAAAATGACAAAGCAGAAAGAGTAGCTCAAATTAAAGAAATGATACATTCTTTTTGTGAGGAGTATTTGACGCAGGAATTGGAAGGGTATGCTGTCAGGTTATGTGAGAAACTCGGTAGAAAAAGAATAATAGATATTACTCGGGGGAAAAAAGAAATTTGGACAGCATCTATTATTTATGTTATAGCTCGCCTGAATTTTTTGTTTGATAAGCAAAAAGAAAATTATATTACCGTTGATACAATTTGTAATTATTTTGGAACAAAGAAATCAACTATCGGCACTAAAGCAACTCAAATCGAAAAAGCCTGTAACCTGAACATCGGCGAAGAGGGCTATTGTAGTAAAGAAATATCTGATTCTTTCACTTTTTATAAAACGCCGGAAGGTTTTATCATCCCCAAAAGCATGGTAGATGATCGGAAATTTATTTTTAAACTTGCCGATGATGAGGAAGCCAGAGAATTACAGGAATTTGCTGATGAAAAGAGAAGAGCAAAAGAGGAAAAAATAAAAAAGAGAAAAGAACGACGAACTGAAATTAACAGGGAGATTGCCAAAAAGAAAAGAGAAAAAAAAAAGGATCAATTGGATCTTTTTGGTGATTAACGCTACAATGGATAAAGGATTTGATCTAAGAACAAGGATCAACGAATGTTGATTTCAGATTAGCCCCGTGTTTCAACTTGAGGACGAATTTTACCAAGGCAAAGAGTAACTTATATGGAGTGAATTGACTGTGTCAATTCATGCTTCAACACCCCGATACAGTCGTTCCTCCTTACGGGGCAGGCAGTTGATGCACTCCAAAACATCAATAAGAGACCACACCACACCCACCAACCACTTCAGTGGTTTATTGCAAACCGTTGAAACGGTTAGGCGTATAGAGTTGACGGTTGGTCCCCGGATTAAAATCCGGGGTTACTCCTAAAGATTCAACTTATTCTATCTTAAATGACGTAATAGGGTAAATACTGAATTTACCGAACCGTATCTAAAACGGCTTCCGGGTGCTTCAATGCAATCCGCAGTAAAATCCTTGCAGGACCTTCCGGTTTTCTTCTTCCTTGTTCCCAGTTTCGCAGTGTGGAAGCGCTTATTCCTAACAGTTTTGCAAATTTATCCTGGGATAAACCATATTTTTCTCTAATAAATTTTACATCGGATTGTTCAATCTGAAATGAACGACCCGGCTCCATTTTACCACGCATTATTTTTGAACCCTGTTTTATACTTTCGAGTAATTCCTGAAATAATTTTTCTTTCATTTGAATTCCTTCGTAACTATTGATTTTATTATTTTTAATTGTTCTTTTGTCAAATCATCTTGCTCTTTTTTAGGATAAATAAACAACATTAAAATTGTATCCTGCTTTGAAAACAGATAGTAGATAATCCGAGTTCCGCCGCTCTTCCCGCGACCTGAACCTTGCCATCTTATCTTTCTTAACCCTCCACTTCCAATTATTATTTTTCCAGATTCCGGAAATGCCAGAAGACAATTCTGTAGGTTTCTATATTCTTCGTCGTTCAAGAGCGATTTCATTCTTCGGGTAAAAATTGGTGTTTCAATAAACTTCATAAAACAATATACGCCATTGACGTATGTATTGTCAAGTGAATTGACAGTTAAATATTAAAAAATCCAGACAGCATCAGGATTTTTTATTCAACATCGTGAAAACCCAATAATCCGGACACTGTCTGGATTATTCCTAAAACTTCTGATGCTGTCGCACTTTTTCAGTTGGTCGCATTATAGAGAATTGCTGAAAATCAAAGATCTGGAGTGTTGTTCTAGTAAAAAAACAGGCAGTGCGACATTAGTAAAATTTTAACCGTCTTTATGACGCCCTTAAAGTCAAGAACACGGGGTTACGGTGAATTATGGTCTTGACTTTAATTTCTATAAAAGATTCGTTATCGTTTTTAATTTTAGCAAAACACAGAATCATAACTTGTTTTATAGACAAGCAATTTATAATATTTTGCCAGTTTAAAAAATAATTTCGATCCCGACCTGTCAGGATGAATCAAATAGTCAATTAATTACTCACGCAACGAACCGAAAAACCGTTCCGCTTATCGTAGTCGCTACGGTGGACTTCTGAATAATTGTGACTCAGTACCTGGTACCACGCATTGCCACTATCGTACTCCGTAGACGACCAGAAACCGGCGTTGGTACCCATACTTTCGTAATAACTATTGTAGTCATGGGCACCGCCAGGCAACGCAGAAAAGCCGCTTTCATTTGTAGCACCTGTATTAGGGCTGTTCCAGTGGGCGGTGCCGGTTTCTTTCATTTTGCCGCCAGCAACATCATCGCCGCCTAAGTAATTTAACAACGTTTTCCACTCCGCATCGCTTGGCACATGCCAGCCTTCCGGGGCGATGTTCCGGCTGTCATTTACAGCATACCAATTGTAAAGTCTGCCATAAGTGGTTGCATTATTTGCATCTTTATCATAATTGCAGTATGCTCCTGGAATCACCCATTCTATGGCGGCATCGGTGAAATTCGGTATCGCATCACCGTTACGGTAATGTGTCACCTTAAGGTTCTCTGCCATCCATATCTGATCCTCAATTTGAACTGTTTTATAGACGTTGCCATCAATGTCTGTAACTGTGGAATTTTTTTCGCACGACAAGAAAACGAACAAAAGAAAGCATGGCAATAACATTTTAATTACAAACTGTTTACGCATCGTTTACCTCCATCATTTGTGTTTATTATTTCTTTATTACGCTAACGGAAAAAATAACCCGTGTGAAACTTATCCCAAATTATTTCATATTTCCGTTTAACCAAATTTGACTCAGAGTCTCTTAAAATCACGCTACCGGCTTTTCACGTCGGGTTGATTGGTTGGTTAGGCTTCTTTCATCGCAATAGTACGATCTTTTGAGATGTCGTCATAGCGTTAGCTTTCATAACGACAAAATAAATACCACTGGATAGTTTGATACCGTTATCATTTGTTCCATCCCAATTCACTGAATAATTACCTTTCGAATACTTTGTCTCATAAACCAATTGCTTTACTGATCTGCCACTTATATCCACAATAATTAGACTTATGTCTGAGTCCTCACTAAGAATGTAGGAAATGTTAGTAATTGGATTGAAAGGATTTGGATAGGCTGATTTCAAAAGAAACTGACCAGGCAAAACCATTTCGTCGTATGACTTAACTATGATTTTTACTATTCCGTGATATTTGACCACACCATCATAACTCACATCCGCTAACCGATATTGATAAGTAGTTCCCGTCTGAACAAGATTATCAACGAATTGATATTCAGTTCGGTAGGTTACACTTCCTTGTCCCTGTAATTCAGGATGAGTTCTATAACTGGCAATTTCCTTCCATTCGGGATTCTTTATATATTTACGCTCAATTATAAAACCAAGATTCTCAATCTCACTTTCTGTTATCCATTCTAGTATAATACCGTCGTTCTCTTGTCTAACATTAAATGAGGCTAGTTCAACAGGGAGAGAATAATCACCACCACCAAATGTCCAGGTTTCATCCCTATACGGAGATTGTCCGCCAAATAATACAAGATAACTTGATTGTATAGGAATTTTCATTTTTTACTGTTTGGAACGATTTAGGAAGGAAGAGTTAATGATTGAAAAATAATAGTGAAATATTTATGTTATGATGAATGAAAATGGAAAAACAAGAGAGGCGGGATTGGAAT
>JAUVYH010000170.1 GCA_030603165.1 Fidelibacterota bacterium | reverse complement strand
TTATAATTTCCGCTCTTATAATCGGTTCTTCATTTATTATCCAAGCAACAATTGCGCCCAAAATATTTGGTTATCCACTAATAGGAATTATAGGCTTCCTTCTTGCCAGTGTTTTAGGACTGAAATTGATCTGGGATATGTTTCGGAATCGCAAATCTTAATTCGGTCGGATGACACGTTGCTTTTTGCCGACTTTTGCAAACTGTTCCAGACAAAAATTCAGCTGTTCGCGTGTGTGAGTTGCCATATAACTGGTGCGCAGCAGAGAACGATCAGGCGGTACGGCGGGGGAGATGACAGGATTTGTATAAACACCGGCGTCAAGCAAATCTCTCCAAACGGAAAAGGTCTTCATTTCATTACCAATAATAACCGGGATTACAGGCGTCGAGCTGTTGCCAATATCGAATCCCAACAGGCTTAGTTCCTTTTTCATATAATTAGCATTATCCCATAATTGCGCTCGTCGCTCCGGTTCCCGGATGATAATCTCCAATGCTTTCAAAACTGTAGCGGTGTTTGAAGGAGGAAGTCCGGCGGTAAAGATAATTGTCCGGGTGTTGTGTTTCAGGTAATCTATCACCGGTTCTTCTCCGGCAATAAATCCGCCGATGCCGGCAAGCGATTTACTGAAAGTCCCCATAATCAAATCTACTTTATCTGTAAGATTAAAGTGAGCTGCAGTTCCGTTGCCGTTCGGTCCCAGAACGCCGAGAGAATGGGCGTCGTCTATCAAAATACGAGCGCCATATTTACGTGCAATTTTAACCATTTTCGGTAACTTGACAATATCTCCTTCCATGCTGAAAATGCCGTCGGATACAATAAACCGTCCGAATTCACTTAGAGTAGATATTAATTTATTTTCTAATTGATTCATGTTGTTATGCCCGAAAACCTGTACAGGCGCTTTGGAAAATCTGGCGCCATCCACAATGGATGCGTGATTCATCTCGTCACTGAATATCACATCTTTTTCGTCTGTAATAGTGGAAATAACGCCCAGATTAACTGCAAAGCCCGTGGAAAACACAAGCGCTTTTTCTTTACCGACAAATTTTGCCAACTTTTCTTCTAATTGTTCATGCAGATAAATATTGCCGTTTAATAATCGGCTGCCCGTCAGACCCGAACCGTACTTTTTTAATGCCTGAACACCCGCTTCAATCACCTCCGGGTGATGAGTGAGCCCTAAATAGTTGTTTGAACCAAGCATAATGGCTTTTTTATCATCTATCAGAACATCTGTTCCTTCGGTTTCCCGAATGTTGAGATAGTAAGGATAATAGCCGAAAGCCTTCGCGGTCTTAGCGCGTGTAAATTTATATGCTTTGGCAAACACGTCTTTATATTTATCAGTAAAATATTTTTTCGTCCACGTATATTTCTGTTTTACGATTCCTTTTAACTCTACGAACATAAGAAATTTCCTTTCATTAAGAATTCATCTTCGGCTCATTTTAACTCAATTATCATAGTACAAATCAATTCTTCTATAGCTTATTACAGACGCTCGATCATAAAAATCTTCATTGTAAATTCCTACAGCCGGTATCATTATCTATTGCGGCAATTTATATAGCTTCGTGATATTGATGTCTTCTATATCATCATCCTTATTAACATGAAGCGTTTTAGGGATTGTAAGTCCGGTAAGTGTGTCAGGATCACCATAATAGCCGATTTTGTCGGTATCAGTGTCAAATAAAAAATTACTATTAGCATCTTCAATTGCTACTACATAATAATCACCGGCGCTTACCTCAATCATCATGTAATTTCCCCTTGAATTTGTTATCATACCATTTTTAAGTGGAATCCCGGAACTTGCGGTAATTCCATCTTTAAGCAGGATGACAAAAGCGCCTGAAACAGGCTCGCCCTCACTGGTTACTTTTCCAGAAATGGTTGTGGTAAGTTCTTTTACTACATCTTTGCAATTAATCACCATAATGGATAAAATCAATGCAAAAATAAACAATCTCTTTTTCATTTCGTCCTCCTAAATAGTTAATTCGTTGATAATTTATCGTTGATTATACTCTTACAATTTCCGTCAATTCAAATATTTAATGTAACAGCGCCTTCTCTTATGCTGTCTTTTCTCGAAAAGTTTCCACTGCGCTTGAACCTTGTAATTATTTTCCAATTCCACATTTGTTTCTGCTTTAGTAATGTTTTTGCCGATAAAAATTTTAGCAAGTTCCTTTATCAATATACTATTTACTCCTTTACCCTGATATTCGGGAAGAACACCAATAAGATACAGGTCTATGAGGTCATTTTTTTTCATTGCCTTTAATATATAGATAAATCCAAACGGGAAAAGTCTCCCATTTGATTTTTGCAACGCTTTTGATAACGAAGGCATTGTAATCGCGAATGCCGCAACTCTGTCATTTTTATCAAGTACGATAGAGATATATTCAGGACGTATGAATCCAAAATATTGTTTAATGTAGAGATCAACCTGTTTGTCAGTCAAAGGCACAAATCCGAAAATGTCTCTATAGGAAATGTCCAATACATTGAACATATCTTTGGTATAGGGCAGCAGTTCTTTTGACTTTTTTACTTTTAATACCCTGAGATTATTTCTTTTCAGGGCAATATTAGCGACTCTATCTATTTTTTCAGGAACTTCTTGCGGCGCTTTTATTTCAAATTCAACCCAATCTACATCTTTTTTATATCCAAATTTCTCAAGATGAACGTGATAATATGAGTAATTATAAATAGTTGCCAGGGTCCCCAGTTCTTCAAAGCCCTCTATCAACATTCCTTCATAATCAAGATCGGTAAATCCTAAAGGTCCATGAACGGCTTCCATATCTTTTTCTTTAGCCCATTTCTCCACAGTTTCAATCAATGCTTTTGACACATCCTCATCATCAATAAAATCTATCCATCCGAAACGAGCGTATCTGTTTTTCCATTTTTCAACGTAGCGCCAGTTAATGATCCCGGCAATCCTGCCAACTATTTTTCCGTCTTTATATGCAAGCCAATATTTTACTTCGCAAAATTCGAAAGCGGGATTTTTATCTCTACGTAAAGTATTCATTTCGTCAAAACGCAACGGAGGCACCCAGTATTTATTCCCTGCATAAAGTTTATATGGAAATGATATAAACTTTTTAAGATCACGCTTGTTCTCAACTTTTTTGATTACAATTTTCATTTTGTTCATTGTCAGTTCCCATGTTGTGGTCTAATTTCCCTGAAAATAATTTTTTACCATTCAATTGACCGAACTATATATTAATCATTTTATAGCTTTTGATAAAATATTTTTTCGTCTGGGGCTATTTCCCTCGCCCCGTGTTTCTGGATATAGGGGTATAGAGATATAAGGGGTATAGGGGTATAAGATTTCATTTGGTGGATTTTACCTGGTTTCTGATATATTAGAAATCTCATCAATATTTCCCTTACCGTTAACTTCCATTTTGTCCTTATTTCCCTTATTCCCCAGGTAAATTTCCATTTCACGATGCCTTTTAATTCTACGAACATACGAAAACCCCTTTCGTTTAGATCTCAATTTTATCGTTTAAATAATTCAATCATCATTCGATTAGTGCGAATTATCGAGGTAAAAATACCTATGAATATCATACAAACACAAAGAATTTGTCCCATAGTAAAGAAGCCGAACACAAAACCCAATTGAGTATCGGGCTCGCGAACAAATTCGATAAAAAATCGTACTATTCCATAACTAACTAAGTATAAGCAAAAATGAAACCCGGTAAAGACTTTCCTTTTCCTTAAACTCCATAGAACTGCGAACAGAAATATTCCTTCAAAAAAAGCCTCATAAAGTTGAGAGGGATGTCGCAACTGATGTGTCGGATCTAAAGGGAAATACATTCCCCAGGGCGCTGTAGTAACACGCCCATAAAGTTCCCCGTTAATAAAATTACCTAATCTTCCAAATGTATAACCTAAAGGAATCGCGGGACACAATAAATCAGCTAAATGCCAAAATTTCATTCTATATTTCCGGCAAAAGAGGATAGAAACCAAAATAACGCCAATGACTCCACCATGATAAGACATTCCGGAAATGCCTACGCATTGAAATCCATTCGAAATATCAAACGGGCATATCATTTCTAGTGGTTTTGCTATAAAATATCCAAAATTATAAAATAGAACATATCCCAATCTCCCACCAACCAAAACTCCAATAATTGCCCAGACAAAGTAATTCTGTAAAGTCTCTTTTGGGATTTCATATTTTTCATTTTTCACTCGGTACAAAGCGAGCAGATATACGATGGCAAACGCAACGACATACATTAATCCATAATAACGTAATTGAAATGAACCGATTTCAACGATATTGGGATTAATATGTTTTGGTATATTATTCCACCAGTTCATAATTCATATTTCCCCCATTTAAGCTATTGATTCATTTATAAAAGATAACTTTTTAACCGGTAAAAAATTAACAAAGCCCGATACGGTCACGGCTAATAGATTACAGATAACTACCTCAATCCTTTTTTTAATGGTTTTTATCACGAAACGTTTACCTTTTTGTCAAGTTCTGTAAATAGCAAGAATTTCATTTCTTTTAGGAGAGGGGGCATCCAATAAGGATCTCCCTCATAGATTTTCCACGGTAAACGGAGAAAATTGTTGAGATCCATTTTTCCCTCTACTCTATTTACACTAATCTTTTCTCTGTCCATGTTTCTCTCTTTCAGCCAAATTATATCTACTGATTTTTTAATGTTGAAATTCTCACAAATAAGTAAATAGCAAACGTTAAACTAACAAACACATTTTTGCAATACGAAACTTAGGTATATAACCCTTCCAGTCCGAAAACCTTCATAAATTTTAGAGCTTTTGACTCCGGCAAACTGTTGAAATGATTTTAACAACAGCCTGGGTATTAATTTTTGAATAAACACCATCTTGTGTTCATTGTCCAAATTCAGCGCCTCGATAACATTGGGGGTTATATTCGTTTCTTTGATGAGAGTCATTCCTGAATGGCGCAGTTGTTTGTGAAGCGTATCGATTTTGTATTTGCCACGAAAGTCTGCGTAAAGAAAGTAACCACCTTGCCGGAGGACCCTCTTGACTTGTTTAAGAAAAGCATCCATTGAACCATAACAGTGTGAGGACTCTACATTAACAAGCACATCAAAGCTATTATCCTCAAAGGGCAGAAATTCGGCATCGTCCGTTACGAATGAAAGTTCTTCAACAGAATAACTCTTATTACAAAAAGCCGTGGCTTTTTCTGAGAAATCAACACCAACTATTGTTTTTGGTTCTAAATAACGTTTGATATAATGTGATCCTCCTCCGCGACCGCTGCTTACCTCAAGCACATTTAAATCCTTAAGGTTAACAACACTGGCAACATGGTGATAGAGTTGAATGCAGTAGCGATTTGGCTCGTCAGCATCTTCTAAGTTAAGCTTTTCTGCCTGATGGTCTAATGGGGCATAACCATAGTTCATGAATGACCAATCTTTTTTCTGACAGTATCCTGCCAGGAACTGGTACCACTGTCTCCAGAGTAATCTTTTAAGATAAGGAGAAATTTTACAGAGTGTCGTGAATAGCTTAGCCAACATTAAATGTCTACCTTTTTGTTAAGTTCTGTAAGAATTTCACTTCTTACCCTCTCAGTAACTTCATTCATTATTTTTTTATCGCACCCTTCATTATAATTGTTAAAATAAATCGGTTTACCAAATTTAACTGTCACCTGATGCGGTTTGGGAATTTTTTTCCCAAAAGGGAGTACTTGATTACTTCCGATAATGGCTACCGGTATAATCGGGACCTTAGCCTCTAGTGCAAATTTAGCAATACCCTGTTTAAAACGCCCCAGTTTTCCATCTTTACTGACATAACCTTCGGGAAAAATAGCAACGACCTTTTTTTGTTGTAAAATATTCAAAACAGTTTTTATGGTTTGATGGCAAAACTCTTTTCGATTGACAGGAATCCCATTAAGTCTGGTAAATAGAAATCTTAAAAAATAATTTTTAAACAGTTCTTTTTTAGCGAGTGTGTAAATTTCCCTTTTAACCGCTGCCATTAAAATAAAAGCATCCAGCGTACTAAAATGATTAGCGGCTAAAATAAATGTCTCATTCTGCGGCAAATAGTTATGTCCCTCAATCCGCAGCCTCGAATATATCTTGAAAAAACTCCAAGATAATATTTTAACAAATTTGTAAAACATCGTTCACACAATATCCTTTATCAAAACTACTTAGGAATCATCACTTTCAGAGCCTTGGGAACTAAGGACACCTTCAGCCTGGCGCTACCATCAAAAGCTTCACCGTCCACCTGTATGGGTGCTGGCGCGGGTAGAATAATCTCCACATTCGAAGACCGGTAGATTTCAAAATAACGGGTTCTATCAATATGTCCGGTGAAAAGTTTCGGGACAAGATAAATGGCTTGTAACATATTCAAGTCATTAATAATGCAAATGTCCAGCAAGCCATCGTCGGGCTGTGCCTGTGGTGCGATAATTGCCCCGCTGCCAAACTGAATAGTGTTAGCCACCGCCACCAAAAGAGCCTTTACTGTAATCTGCCGGTGATCAAACCTGAGAGTAATCTCTTCAGGTGAGTAGTTGAAAAACTCTTGAATGCCAATATATAAATGAGACGGCACCCCTCTTCGAGACCTTGCATTAATCCGTTTTGTCAATATAGCGCCAAACCCAACTCCGGAGGTAGCGAAAAAATATCTGTCCTGAATCTTTCCTACATCTATTCTCCTGAATTTACCTTCACATAATATTTGACAGGCTTTCTTGAGATTGAGGGGAATTCCCAATCCCCGTGCCAGACCATTTCCTGAGCCTATGGGAATAATCCCCAAACATACATTTGAATTAACTACTGCTGAAGCCACTTCATTGACGGTGCCGTCGCCCCCAACGGCTGCCACCACATCAAATCCATCCTGTACCGC
>JAUVYH010000031.1 GCA_030603165.1 Fidelibacterota bacterium | reverse complement strand
GATGTTGGAATTGGTATGGCTAAAATCAACAATGAGTACTATGATGGATATATGCCAAAAGTAGGATGTCCTGGTTGTAATAATTATACTATGGA
The DNA here is from genome assembly GCA_030603165.1 of Fidelibacterota bacterium. Classification (GTDB taxonomy): domain Bacteria; phylum Fidelibacterota; class UBA2242; order UBA2242; family UBA2242; genus UBA9312. The sequence goes on along the minus strand of JAUVYH010000031.1, from coordinate 25,731 downwards.
GTATATAGAAGAAGATTGAAAGTCCGCCGAAGGCGCTAAGTTCATTATGAAAGAGAGGAGCATGACATGCTCAGAACAGCCACGGAAGAAGAGATCAGACAGGACAAAGTCACAGAATGAGACCCTTTTACCAACTATTTGACCACACATCGGATTTGGGCGTCCAGGTGAGGGCGGAGGATTTGAAATCTCTTTTTAAGAACGCGGCGCTCGCTATGACGGATCTGATGACGGATATCAAAACGGTGCGGAATCAATCCGACCGGATAGTTGAAGTCGAAGCAGAAAATATTGAATTGCTTTTGAGAGAGTGGCTGGGCGAATTGTTATTCACGTTCCATACAACCGGTTTTCTAGTTTCTGATGTTGATGTTTTGGATATGAGCGACAAACACGTTAAAGCGAAAATATTTGGTGAACAATACCAAAAGAAACGTCATGTTTTACAGAGGGAGATCAAGAGCGTTACCTATCATCAACTTAAAGTAATAGTTGAAGAACATGAAGCAACGGCACGATTTATTCTGGATATATAAAAATGAGCAATGAAGGATTGATACGGAAAAGCGCCTATTTGTGGGAAATACCCAAAGCCGGTCCGATGCGCGTTCCGGGGCGCATCTATGCTTCCGAGGCGCTGATGAATCAGATTCAGCAGGACGAAAGCCTGAAACAGGTGGCGAATGTGGCTCAGCTGCCGGGAATAATCAAATATTCGCTGGCGATGCCGGACATTCATTGGGGTTATGGTTTTCCTATTGGCGGCGTTGCAGCCACTGATGCCGCTCAGGGCGTTATTTCTCCCGGTGGCGTGGGTTACGACATTAATTGCGGCGTGCGGCTTCTCAGAACGGATTTAAACGCAGAATTTATCCGTCCCCGAATCAAAAACATAGTTACCGGATTGTTCAATAATATTCCCAGCGGAGTCGGTTCACACGGCGCTATAAGGAGATTAAGCAGGAGTGACGTTCAGAAAGTGCTGTTAAAAGGCGCTCGCTGGGCGATTGAGAATGGATACGGAGCCGGTAATGATCTGCGATACATCGAAGACAAAGGCTGCCTCGACGGAGCGGACCCGGATGTCATTTCGCAAAGAGCCTATCAGCGCGGAGCGCCGCAGTTGGGAACGCTTGGTTCGGGGAATCATTTTGTTGAGATATCAGAAATAAGCGATATATACGACGAGAATATTGCCCGTCAACTGGGACTTGAAAAAGGGTATATTGTCGTTTTTATTCACACCGGTTCACGGGGGCTCGGCTACCAGGTTTGTGATGATTTTATCAAAGTGACGCTCCAGGCAACCGCTAAATATGGAATATCCGTACCGGATCGGCAATTAGCGTGTGCGCCGTTGAACAGTCAGGAGGGCAGGGATTATCTCGGAGCCATGCGGGCAGCCGCGAATTATGCTTTTGCTAATCGCCAGGTAATATCATCGTTAATTGAATCGACATTCCAGAAAAGTCTGAATATATCTCCCAACGACCTGGGAATGCGGTTGATCTGGGATATTGCTCATAATATCGCCAAAATTGAAACTCACATGGTAGGAGGGAAGCGCCGGAAAGTTTGTGTCCATCGCAAGGGCGCCACACGGGCATTTGGTCCCGGAAGTCCCGATCTGCCGGATGAGTATCATTTAATCGGGCAGCCTGTTTTGATTCCGGGTGATATGGGCACCGAATCTTATCTGTGTGTGGGAACTCAGAAAGCGATGGAAGAGACATTCGGCAGTTCCTGCCACGGCGCCGGGCGCGTGATGTCCCGGCATAAGGCGAAAAAGAAAAGCATGGGGCGCAACCTATTCAAAGAACTGGAGAATGCCGGCGTTTTTGTCATGGCGGAAGGTAAGGCAACCATGGCGGAAGAGATGCCTTATGCGTATAAAAATGTTACGGAAGTGGTCAACACAATGCACCAGGCGGGAATCACTAAGAAAATCGCCAGGTTCAAGCCTGTGGGTGTGATAAAAGGATAAGGATTTTATTAACCACGAATTGCACGAATTCCACTAATTGTCTTATCTCGTCACGATACTCTGCCCAAACTCTCGTTTCGGGGCTCCCTGAATGTCAGCCTACCCGATCTAAGAAATGGCTATGGTTCGCATTTCTCTGATCTCGTTAATTCTCGTTCCCGGGTTGTACTCGGGAACGCACAGGTGATCTCGTCCCGGGGCTGCCCAACCGTCAGGCGAGGAGCCCTTTAACCGGTATAAACCCCTGAAGTGATTTTGTAACGGGTGTGGAATTTTTTGTTTTAGGACTTGACAATAGAATAATTATTGATTAAAGTGGTCTCAAATGGATCGAGCTCTGCAAAACCGGATTGAAAGTTTGTTTATGGAAAAACTATTTTTAAGCGTATAGTGTGGATAAACTCAATGTATTTATCCTGCTGATATGGAGTGATAAAAACAGTAAATTTATATAATAGTTAGTGCCTATTAAAGATGAAAGAACAAAAGAAAGATAGTTTTTTAAAACAAACCTTTGTAACACAAACACACGGATATTTAGACGTATCTCAAAAAAGAGACCTTTGGAGAAAAATTGCATTTGAATATGATGGGAAATTTACAATTAGGCATAATTCAGGGAATGAATTAGAAATTTTTAAATTGAAAATCCCGTATAAAAAATACACAATAGAATTGTCAGAATCTGATACAAGACCGTTGAAATTTTATTTAGAATTTGATTTAATTGAAAAATTTAACTTTTATATCAGTTGGGAAGATACAATTGAGAAATTTTTAAAACTATTCGGGAAACAAGATATTGTTATTGGAGAAAAAATATTTGATGATAAATTTTTAATTCAAAGTGACAGACCAGATTTATTGAAGAAATTACTTTCTGATTCAAAAATTAAAAGACTGATAATAAAACACAACATTTATTCATTGATTTGCGAATATGATAAACATACAGGGATAAATAAATTATTAAGTGTAATTAACAGGACAACTGACTCATTGGAAACAATTAAGGAACTTATTAAACTACATTTCTTAATAATTGACAAACTTGAAGAAAATCGAATGATGAAATAACAGACACTAACAATGTGTATAAGTCATTGGGCGTGAAGTAGTAAGATGAAAATTAATGTATGTAAATATGTGAGAATTTCCTTAACGGGAATATTTTGTTTGAGGGCTTGAAAATCGAATCATTAATTTATACTTTAGAGCAATGACTAAAGAGGTGGAAAATGGGTTCATAATTTTGTTTATGGAGAAACATTTTTCTATATGCAGAAAACTCAAAAACGCATAGATGTGTAGGCTAATCATATTAGAGTATAAAAGGGAGATGAAAAATGAGTAGAGGTATTACAAGAAAGTCGAAAGTAATAATTATTGTACTGGTTTCTGTTCTTGTGGTTGGAATTTTAATATTGGTTGTGAACAATCTGATGCAAACTTCACAAAAGGGAAAAGAACTTCAGGCGGGGCTGGTAATAACAGAAGGAAAAAATGAAGAGTTCAAAAAAGTTAATATTAACAAAGCGGATATTGAAACCCTGATAAAACTTCCCGGAATCGGTCCTGTAAAAGCTAAATCTATTATAGATTATCGTGAGAACATTGGAAAATTTGAATCTATAAATGAAATCACCAAAGTAAAGGGAATCGGTAAAGCGACTTTGGTAAAACTACTCCCTTATCTGGAAATAATAGGAGATTCAGCCGAAGTAAAATCTTCTCTAAGTTCGGAAGGAGGAAAGGCAATTACTTCAAAGATAAATATCAATACTGCCTCTTTAAATGAACTAACTTTATTGCCGGGTATTGGTGAGAAGAAAGCACAGGCAATTATTAAATACAGAGAGGAAGTGGGAGATTTTAAGAGAAAAGATGAAATAAAGAATGTGAAAGGAATTGGCGATAGCATTTATAAAAAAATAAAGCGTAAAATCAAGGTAAAATAGAAGAAATAGTTGTGCAAAATAAATATGAATAAATCCCAAATCCTAATCTATCAATCCCCAACCGGCGACATAAAAATAGACGTCCGAATGGAAAATGAAACCGTCTGGCTGACCCAAAAACTGATGGCAGAACTTTTCCAGACCACTGTGCCCAATATTAATATGCATCTGAGAAGCATTTATGAAGAAGATGAATTAGAAGAAGAGGCAACTATTAAGGATTTCTTAATAGTTCAAATGGAAGGCAGCAGAGAGGTAAACCGGAAACAGAAATTTTATAACCTGGATGCCATTATCTCGGTAGGCTACAGAATAAAATCTCAAGTTGCCACACAATTCCGTATTTGGGCAACACAAAGACTAAAAGAGTATATCATCAAAGGTTTTGCCCTGAATGACGAACGGTTTAAAACCGGCAATTCCATGAATTATTTCAATGAGTTGCAAGAACGTCTCCGGGAAATTCGCCTTTCCGAACGATTTTTCTACCAGAGAATCAAGGATATTTACGCCACCAGCATAGATTATGACCCGAAATATGAAATGACCATTGAATTTTTCAAAATTGTACAAAACAAGCTGCTCTGGGCAATCAGCAGTCAAACAGCAGCGGAATTGATTTATAGAAGAGCGGACGCTTCTTTGTCGCTTATGGGCATGCAGTCTTACGATAAGAAAAACGTTGTTAATATTAAAAAAAGCGACGTCAGTATTGCTAAAAACTATCTGAATGAAGAAGAGATAAAACTTCTCGGATTGTTGGTAGAACAATACCTTGCCTTTGCTGAAACTATGGCGCAGCAGCACATACCCATGTATATGAAAGACTGGATTGCCCGTCTTGATAATATTCTTCAGATGAATGGCAGAGAGTTGCTGACTCATGCCGGAAAAATAAGCCATCAAATGGCTTTAGAAAAATCGAATCAGGAATTAGAGAAATATAAAGAAGAACAAAATAAAATAGCCCTTGAATGCAGCTTAAGAGAGTTGGAAAATGATATAAAGCAGATCGAAAACAAGGCTAAAAAAGAAACGAACCTGCCCACCAAAGCACCAAAGAAAACGAACTTAATAAATTAACAGAAACTATGAATACAACACAAAAAATATTTTTCACAATAGATGATATTGAGGAGCTTGCGACTTCAAGAAGTTTTGAAAGGGGAGAGGATTATTTTCTTTCGGGTGAAGTCAGCAAAATTGTAAAAAAAGGGAATCTCTTTGAAGGGATTGTTTACGGTTCCAGAAAATATAAAGTAAGTCTGAATATTACTACTAATCAATTGAACTTTAAATGCAATTGTCCTTATGATTTCGGTGGAATTTGTAAACACGAAGTGGCGTTGGCGCTTGCAATATTGGATGGCAAATATATTGAAAATAATATCAACGAAGAGAAATCTTTTTCTAAAGAGGCGTTTGCAAATAGCTTTGAAAAAGTGAAAACAGGGAAGAAACTTAAATTCTTGAAGCAATTATTGGATAGAGACGTGGATTTACAGCAGCAATTCATAGAATTCACGAAAGATGCTTCCGAAAGTCTTGATAAAATTGTCGGAGAAAAAATTGAAGTTGTAAAAAATCAAATTCACAATGAATTATCTTCTTTAGATTTTGACAATATTGAAAATGAATACGAATATAATGATTATGACAACTATTGGGATGATGAAGGACTTTATCGTCATGCAGAAGAAATGATCCAAGACGTTTTTGCCCCTTACATCAACCAAGCGGCAAATTATCTCAAAAAAGGCAATTTAGTAGACGGCATTCGTATTACTTTGGGGATTTATGAAGGCTCGCAAAATTTACCTGAATTAGACAATGATGATTACTGCCTGTTTGACGGAGGATATAATGCAAGTGTTCAGGACATTCTTAGAGAAAGTATAAATAATATTGCTTTGGAAATGAATGAAATTGTCAAATCCGATGAAGCTGTGTTTCAAATAATAGATCTTATTTTTGAAAGAGCCAAAGTATATGATATTGAAAACGCTGAAGAAGAAGAAGATGATGAAAATGGAATATTTTATGATATCAAAGATTTCGAAAAGTTGTTTCAATCATTGGTAATTAATAAAACCACAGCAATTTACCTCCATGAGCAATTGCAAAAAAACAAACTTGAAAACTATAGCGCTTCATACATTATTCTTAATATTGCCGAAATATTAAGTGACGAAATCCTTTGGACGAATACGGCTGAAACTTTTTCTAAAAACGATAAAGAAATTGCGGGGCTGTTGATTGAAAAATATAAGTCAAAGAAATTGGAAAAGGATTTTAACAGAATAGCTAAAATGGCATTCCATAACTGGCCGAATAATTTTGATTTGTATCTTATCGATAATTTGGATAAAGAGCAGGAAAAGTGCCTGTATATTGATGCTTTAAAAAACTATGTAAAGGATAAAAATAAGATAAAATATTATCAAACTTTAAGGGATTATCTTGCAGATGATGAGAAGATTCGCTTTGTTGATGATTTTAAAGATAGTTACAAGCATGTATTTTATGTCCAATTATTAGAAGCAGAAAAAAGATATCAGGAAATTTTAGATTGCGCAGAGCAAAATAAAGGCTCTTATGATTTTGATAAATTAATAATTCCTATTCTAAACATATATCCGTCAGAATGTTTCACCTTCATTGTAAATAAAAATAATAAAGCGCTGAATTCTTATAGGAAAAATCGTAAAACCTATCAATCGATGATAAAAACATTAAGGTTACTGAAACAAATCACTTCCAAAAAGGAAGAATCGGTTTTATTCTTGAATGAATTATATAATCACAAACCAAATTTACCGGCATTAAAAGATGAAATGAGATTGGCAAATTTAGTTGGCAATTAGATGAATGATAAAGCAAATATAACTCATCACGGAAATCCGGAAATAAAATACAGCAGTTTGTGACTCTTATGTCCGCATGGTCAGTCGTTTTCGTTTTAGGATTTGACAATAGGATAATTATTGATTATACTTTGGAGCAATGATTAAAGAAGTGGAAAATGGGATCATAATTTTGTCTATAGAGGAAACTATTTTTCTCATACGAGAAACATTGAAATTGTGAATTATGTCATATAATCATAGGTTAGCCTGTTCTTGATATTAAACAAGGTGTAATGATATACAGTTAGATTTTATATGATTTGCACAGAATATCCTTGAAGATCGATAAAATTTCAGTAATATTTGAATGTTATTTGGAAAACTATAGAATAACTTGTTAGGAATCAAATTGTCATTCAATTCATGGCTTGAAAAAGTATATGGCGAAGAAGATTTTAGCCGTAACGTAGCCATCACTCTCTCAGGTAGTGTTGGCCTCGCCTGCTATATCTTGTTCGCTGATTCGGTAATTGCGTTCTTTGGTTTAGTCATAACTTTTCCTCTATTTAGGCTCTTGGCAAATTCGATACATAAGACTTGGGAAACCGCAAGGATCAAAAAAGCAAGAAGTAAAGATTTAAAGACCGCATTTTCGAGATTCAGCACAGAAGAAACAGATGTACTAAAACAATTTGTCAAGCATGGCGGATGTGTTTTGTCTTTCTCGACAATAAGGCGGCAAAATATTTATTTACCTGACACCGGTGTTCGCTCGTTGATACAGAGAGGTATCTTGGAGAATACGTCTTTACCTCCCGATTATATTACTGAAGGTTTGGTGTTGGACGAAGAAATATTTAATAAAGCTATGGATTTATATAGTGAAATCAAGACTCCTAACCAATAAATTCAGCGGACGCAAAAAGCCGCGCCGCTGATTAGCAACGTTAGCCCCAAAAAAAAGGAGAAAAGTATGGTAACGAAAAAAAGAGCATTTATCAGTTTTGATATTGATCATGATGAGGGAACAAAAATAATGCTTGCTGGTCAAGCAAATCTACCTGATAGCCCATTCGATTTTAAGGATAATTCTGTTAAAGAACATTTAACTGGTGATTGGAAACAAAAAGTCAGCCAACGTATGGACAATGTAGATGTGGTTATCGTTCTTTGTGGCACAATGACACATACAGCATCAGGTGTTGCCGCTGAATTGTCGATTGCTAAAGAAAAGAATAAACCGTATTTCTTGCTGGCTGCATACCCCGATAAAAATTGTACCAAACCGACATCTGCCTCTGCATCAGATAAAGTCTATAACTGGACATGGCCTAATCTCAAAACACTTATCAGTGGTGGACGATAGGAATAATGAAATTATTTGTCATACATAGGTTCAAAGACAGGAAGCATGCCAAGAAAAAGTTGAAAAAACTTGCTCAAGATTTGTCCCTAGAATTACAGCCTATATTCTTGGATAGTTCTGGTGGTGAGGAATGGAAACAAAAGGCAGAGAGTGCAATAAGTCAGGTAGAAGCTACGATTGTTTTTAATCCCAGTTCTTGCGAGGGATCAGATAATGCAAAATGGGAGATTGAAAAAGCAAAAGAAGCCGGAATAGAAATTATTGAACTTAATAAAAACGGCAATGATGCAACCTCTATTTCAAGATTAAAATCGCTTTATGAACTAAAAGAAGAATTTGACAGTTGCTTCTCATCGGACAGTAAAGATGTTTTTGAATTGTATAAATTAATGATTGAATCATCAGAAAGCTTGATTCAAAGAAGACATACAACAAACGCATTTTTTATCACAGTAATTGGTAGTTTGCTTGCTATTGCCGGTCTATTAGTAAAAACGGGTGCAATTAATACTGGGACAATAGGGATATTATATGGGTTCTCTGTTGTTGGTCTACTTCTATGCAATTCTTGGAGAAACCTCATTGATAATTATGGTAAACTTAATAAGGCAAAATTTGATGTTATTCTGCGTTTAGAGAAGGAACTTACTGCCCAAATATACTCAGCAGAATGGATATCACTTGGAAAAGGCTTGCGCCAAAAAAAGTATAAATCATTCACTTCCACAGAAAAGAATGTGCCCCTATTCTTTGGTTTATTGATAGTGGTATTAACATTAATTGCTGCAAGATGGCAAATCTGGGGCTAACAAATCACTGCACTGGATTTTTACTCCGCTGCGCCTTTGTAGTCTCTTAGCCGTAGCGTTATATTTACAACCCAACCACTGTGCCAGCAACATAAAAACAAAACGGAGAAGTAATGACACAATCGGACATCATCCAAACGATACTCAAAGACAGCAATTATCATCTTGCCTTGTTCTCTGAAGATGAAATTGAAGCCTTGCGTGGAAAAATCTTTACAAAAACCACCAGAGGTAAGGAAACCCCATTTGTAAACTGTATCGTTCGAAATAAGGATATTCATCTAAAGCCTGAAGAAATCGTCCGCCAGCTTTATGCGGCAAGGCTTATCAATCAGTACAACTACTCAAAAAAACGGCTGGCATTTGAATATTCCGTTAATTTCGGCAGGGAAAAGAAAAGTGCTGACATAGTTATCTTTGATAAAGACAGACCAGATACACCATACATTATTGTTGAACTTAAAAAGCCCAAGCTCAAAGACGGTAAAAACCAACTTCGTTCCTATTGCAACGCAACAGGCGCACCGATTGGTGTATGGACGAACGGTGACCAAATATCCCATTACCACCGCAAAGACCCCAACTACTTTGAAGACATTACCGATATCCCCAAGGCTCAACAGAGTCTCAAAGACATACTCAGCGAACGCTTTACGCTGAAGGACCTGATCATCAAAGATGAGTTAGCAAACAAGCGTAAATCCTTGAAAGGTAAAATTCAGGAAATGGAGGATGAAGTTCTGGCAAATGCTGGAGTAGATGTTTTTGAGGAGGTCTTCAAACTCATATTTACCAAACTCTATGATGAATTCCTAAGCCAGCAAAACAAGGGGATTATCAACTACTTTCTGCGCCAGGTAACGAAAACCGCCGTAAATGAATCGACAGCCGAATACAACAATGCCCCCAGTTATCTCGATGGACAGGATTATGACGCACTTAAAGCAGCGGTTAGTGGTATTTCGGATGATGGTTTTAGAGTGATGGAGTTTAGGAACACCGGACAGACCGACACCGAACTGAAAAACAAGATAATAGACTTGTTCAGCCGGGCAAAAAACCAATGGCCGGGGGTTTTCCCCGAAAGCTCTACTTTTGAGCTTTCCGACAGTCATTTGTCCGTTTGCGTATCCAGCTTGCAGGATGTAAAGTTGTTCAATTCCAATCTGCTGGTTGTGGATGAAGCCTTTGAATATCTGGTCAACAAATCCGCCAAAGGCGAAAAAGGGCAATACTTTACACCCAGGCATGTGATTGATATGTGCGTGCAAATGCTTAACCCCAAACGGGGCGAGTATATGATTGATACCGCCTCCGGCAGTTGCGGCTTTCCGGTACATACCATTTTCAAACTTACCGGACACCTTTTTACCAATGAAGAAATCCCCGAAGAAGACAAAAAGCATGTAATGAAAGTCTTTGGCATTGACTTTGACGAAAAATCGGTCAGGGTCGCCAGAACCCTAAACCTGATTGCCGGAGACGGTGAAACCAATGTATTGCACCTGAACACACTGGATTTTGACCGCTGGAGCGATAAAACCGTAAAAGACCCAAAATGGATTAACACCTACGGCAAGGGCTTTGAACGGCTGGAAAAACTCAGATCCGAAAAAGGCGAAAACAAACAATTCAACTTCGATATTCTGATGGCAAATCCGCCGTTCGCCGGAGACATCAAGGAAAGCCGCATCCTGCATCAATACGAACTCGGCTTTAAGACAAATGGCAAGGCACAAAGCAAAGTCGGGAGGGATATTCTCTTTATTGAAAGAAATCTGGACTTTCTTAAACCTGGTGGACGTATGGCAATTGTGCTGCCACAAGGCAGATTCAATAATACATCCGACAAACATATCCGTGAATTTATCGCCCAGCATGGTCGCATCCTTGCCGTGGTTGGTTTACACGGTAACACTTTCAAACCACATACCGGAACCAAAACCAGCATCCTGTTTGTGCAAAAATGGGATGATGAAATTTGTCCAAATGTAGATGATTATCCTATCTTTTTTGCCGTCTCCGAAAAAGGAGGCAAGAATAATTCCGGCGATTATATCTATGTTAAAAACGGCAACGGTCAATGTAAGCTGGATAAAAACGGACACCTGATTGTTGACCATGATTTGCATAGCCATGATGGAGAATTGCCGGATGGTATTGCCGAAGCCTTTATTGGGTGGGCAAAGACTGAAAAGTTGTCGTTCTGGATGGAGGGGTAAGGATGCAAGTTGCTATTAGGAATTTATCCGAAACCAGACTGCACCCAGACTACCGTTGGGATAGCGAATACCTCTGCTTTGAACAATACAAAAACCCAAATCTTAAGTATGTTTCCATAGGTAATGTTCTGAAATTTTCTCAATATGGAATTTCAATAAAAATGAATGAAGATGGCAATGGAACAAAGATTTACAGAATGAATGAAATTAGCAACATTCTGTGTAATCGCAATGTATCTAAATATGCTGAAATAGATGCATCAGAAATAAAATCCTATAATCTTCATGATAGAGATGTACTTTTTAATCGCACTAATTCACAAGTGTTTGTGGGCAGAACTGGTATTTTTAAGAAATTTTCGGATGAGGATATTGTTTTTGCATCATACTTAATTAGAATTAGCCCCAAGTCAGAAATTGTCACTCCAGAATACTTAACAGCATTCTTAAATACAAAATATGGTATTCTTGATGTAAAAAGGCGAGCAAGGATATCAATCAATCAATCGAATGTTAATGCAGAAGAGTTGAAGAGGGTCGAAATACCCCTACTGTGTAGCAATCTGCAGAAAGTAATCACAAATTTATTTAATAGAGCATTTTTTTACATTAACTCATCGGAATCGAAATACAAAGAAACCCAAAACATCCTCCTTTCCGAACTAGGCCTCTTCAACTGGCAACCAAAACACCAGATATCCTTTATCAAAAATTATTCTGATACTGACCAAGCCGGACGTATTGACGCAGAATACTACCAGCCGAAATATGAGGAAATTGTCAAAGCGATTAAAGGATATTCTGGGGGCTGGGATACGCTGGGGAATTTATGCGAATTAGTAGGCCACCCATCAAACCCGCCTTACGCAAATACAGATGATGCGGACAAAACATTTATTGTTACCCAAAAACACTTAGGTGACTTTTCGTTAAATGAAGAATTTTGGGATGATGAAGATGCACTATATACCACCAAGGAATTTATAACTAAAAACAGCCAGTATCTTCTCAACCAGGGGGATGTGCTTCTTTATTCTGTTGGAGCATACATTGGGAAAGCCAATATATACAGGGAAGATATAAAAGCAACTATTGGCAGTTTTCTAACCTTGTTGAGAGCAAAAAAGGAGAAATTAAACCCTTATTACCTTATGTCATTTTTAAATACCGATGTTGGAATAATGATTTCTAAACGGCACCAGCGTGGTATGGCGCAACAATATTTATACCCATATGATATTAGGACTTTCCCAATTCCTATACTGTCAGAAGAAAAACAAACCCAAATCCAGCAAAAAGTTACTGAATCTTTCAATTTACGAAAGCAATCCAAGCGCCTGCTGGAATGCGCTAAACGAGCGGTAGAAATGGCAATCGAACAAAACGAACAAACAGCAATAAGCTGGATAGAAAACCAAGTGGAATTTGACGAGGGTGATGATGCCGACTGCATATAAAAAAGAATGGATGGAGTAATCAGTACTTTATCTCGTTCCAAAATTTAATTTGGGAACGAGTATTAAAAGAAAAAAGAGGCTTTCCAGGCAGGACAGTCTCTTTAATGTTTAATTTATTGGTTATTTAAACCAGTTTTTTCCCGCGCGGTGTGTAACCGGTATGCAGCAATTTATGGCTTTTATGTCCGCATGGTCCGTCGGCGAGAAATTCAGAGTAGAGTCTTATAATAGCGGGGTTCTCATAGGATTTCCGGACTTCGGAGGATTCATCTTCGGCATAAATTGCTCTCGCACGAGCAGCGCGGATTTTTTCGTCGGTCGGGATCGGCATACCGCCGCCGCCGAGACATCCGCCGGGGCAAGCCATGAATTCGATAAAATGGCATTCACTCATTCTACCGCCGGCTTTGATATCGTCGAGAATATTTTTGGCATTGGCAGTGCCGTGAGCGACTGCAACTTTCAAAGTGACGCCCTTCAGCCAGTTCCAATCGGGAACAAGATGTTTGAGGATAGCCGGCACGGGCCCGATTTTGGCAATGGGTAATTCCACGTAGCGAACGCCTTCAAATCCGCGAACGGGAATGATCCTGGCATGCTCGAATAGATTCTCGATCTTTTCGCCGGAAATGAATTCATATACCGAGCGGAGCGCGGATTCCATGACGCCGCCGGTTGCGCCGAAAATGATGCCGGAACCGGTAGCTGTTCCAAAAGGATCATCGAAATCGGATTTTTTCATATTTATTAGGTCTATGCCGGTTTCTTTGAACATCTGAGCCAGCTCGCGTGTAGTTAAACCATAATCAATGTCTTTAAAACCGGAATCGTTCATTTCGGGACGATTACATTCGAATTTCTTGGCAGTACAGGGCATTAAAGCAACAGTGACAATATCAGCCGGATCGATATTATTGAGTTCGGCATAATAGGTCTTAATGACTGCACCGAACATCTGCTGCGGACTTTTTGCCGAAGACATATTAGGAAGAAATTCGGGATAAAAATGTTCGATATATTTTACCCAGCCTGGTGAACAGGATGTAAACTGCGGCAGGGCTTGCTGTCCCTTTTTCACAAGCGCATTATATAATCGCAGAATCAGTTCCGTGCCTTCTTCAATAATTGTAAGGTCTGCTGCGAAGTTTGTATCAAATACTTTATCAAATCCACAGTAGCGCATTGCAGTATTCATCTCGAATGTGAGAGGAGTGCCTGGTTCGAGACCGAAACATTCACCGATCGCCGAACGGGGAGCCGGAGCAGTCTGGATGACGACATGTTTTGTCGGATCGTCGATTGCCGCCCAGATTGCGTCTGACGGATCGTTAGCATGCAGTGCGCCGGTGGGGCAGCGGTTGATACATTGACCGCAATTGATGCAGATCAACTGCGCCATGGGATTATCCATAAATGTTCCGATGTGGGTTTCAGCGCCTTTATTCATAGCCTCATAGACGCCGACTTCCTGCAGATCGATACAGGTTCGTACACAACGCCGGCACATGATACATTTATCCATATCGCGGACAATCGCATAGGAAGATTCATCACGACCGTAAGTCGGTTTTTCAATATGTCCGAAGCGGTAAAAATCAACGCCGTATTCATTGGCTAATTTCTGTAACTCGCAATTGTTATTCCGAACACAAGTGTAGCATTCGCCATAGTGATTCGAAAGCAGAAGATCGAGTATATGACGGCGCGCCTGACGGACTTTACGGGTGTGAGTATGAACATTGATCGGTTGCGTGATCGTAAAAGCACAGGATGCCTGAAGTGTTCTATATCCTTCAATCTCTACAATACATATCCGGCAGACGCCGCTGATACACAGGTCTTCATGATAGCATAATGTAGGAATGTTTAGCCCGAGTTTTCCGGCAGCTTCGAGAATGGTGGTTCCCATTGGAACCCTGATCTCTTTATCGTCGATAGTGACTTTAATAAGCGCACCGATCGCCTCAGTATTCACCGGTAATTTTACGGAAGCCGTTTTTGTACTTTTAGGAGACCGGGTTGTTTCTTCAAATAATTTATCTTTATCTTGCATAATGCTCTTCCTTACTCAGCTTCCGGCACGCGGCCAAGGATTTCCGGTTTAAAATTGTCAACAATAGATAAGAATGCGTTGGGACTTGATTGACCGAGACCGCATTTTGAGGCATTCTGAATCGTTTCACCTAATTTTTTCAATTCGTTGAGATAGGCAACGGAACAACGTCCATTTTCGAGCATTTCGACACCTTCGAGCAGCTTCGGATTGCCATCCCGGCAAGGTGTGCATTGCCCGCAGGATTCCTCCACGAAGAATTCGAGGAAGTTCCTGGCTACTTGCAGCATATCGGTATCAGGTCCGAATACAATAATCGAGCCGCCCGATCCGATATCTTCGAAAGCAATTGTGCGGTTAAAGTCTTTTCGTGATATACAATGACCGGAAGCGCCGCCGATCTGGACTGCTTTTGCATCTTCACCGCCAACCTCTTTCAACAGCTCGGATACCTTAATGCCAAAAGGAAATTCATAAATCCCCGGATGCCGGCAATCGCCGGAAATACTGAAGATTTTCATTCCCTTTGATTTTTCAGTACCATGTTCGTTGAACCATTCAGCGCCTTTACTGATTATCAGAGCAGCATCAATAAATGTCTCGACATTATTCACGATGGTTGGATTGCCCTGGAAACCGGTATCAACCGGGAAAGGCGGACGGTTGCGCGGTTCACCGCGATAGCCTTCAAGAGATTCAATTAAGGCAGTCTCTTCACCACATACATAAGCGCCGGCTCCCATCCGGATTTGGATATTAAAGTTAAAACCATCTTTTCCGAGGATATTTTTTCCAAGCAGATTTTCCGACCGGCGGTTTTTTAAAGCTTCCTCAAGGTATTTTTTCATATAGAGATATTCGCCGCGCAGGTAGATGAAACCTTTTGAAGCGCCGATTGCATAAGCGCCAATCGTCATTCCATCAAGTAAAATATCGGTATGTTCGTAAAGCAGCATACGATCTTTGAATGTTCCCGGTTCGCCTTCATCAGCGTTACAGACGACATATTTATTTTTGCCTTTTGCGGCGCCGGCGAGCTGCCATTTAACGGCAGTAGGAAAACCAGCGCCTCCGCGACCTTTTAGACCCGATTCACGGATAGTATTAATGATGTCCGAGCGTGACATACCAAGCGCTTTTTTTAATGCTTCAGCAGGTTTTAAACCATGATCCAGAATCGGACCGGCTTTCTTAACATCTGAGGGAACCACTTTCGGAAAGTCGCTCTTTAAAAAATCCCTGCGGCAATCTGCAATGATTTGAGACGCTTTCTCAGGATCTACCTTTGCAAACAGACGATCATTGATCATCAGGGCAGGTCCCTGGTCACACATACCAAGACAGTTTGTATATTCGAGTGTGAATTTTCCATCTTTTGTTGTTTCGCCGAATTTGACGCCCAATTCATTTTCCAGCTGGCGGGCGACATTTGATTTGCCGGCGAGATCACAGGAAATTGTCCGGCATAGCCGAATGACATATTTACCCTGTTTTTCCTTTGTGCGAAAGAAGCTGTAAAAACTGGCGACTCCTTCGACTTCCACGGGATGAATTCCAAGAGCATGCGCCGTTTCCTGCATTACAACATTCGGAAGATACTCGTAAATTTCCTGGAGATCCTGAAGTATCGGCATTAGAGCGGAACGGTCATCACCATATTTCTTCTTCAGGTCATTGATTTGTTCGTTTACTTTTTGTCTATCGATAATTTGCATTGACCTTTCTCCTTATTTGCCAAGAAGTTGGTTTATTTTTTCCAGTAATATATTTGGCATAATCGGTTTTTGCTCAAAATCATCGACAGGAACCATTTCACTGTCTTTGTCAAAATCCATTCCCGTAACCTGGCCAATACTGGTCAACATTAGAATCGGGATGTCTTTAACTTTTTTCTTGAGTGATTGAGCCATTACAAATCCGTCATCCGGTTCATCCATCATCACGTCCAATAAGACCAGGTCCGGATTATCTTCATCAAATTTTTCCATACCTTCCTGGCGGGAATTAGCAATCGCAACGTCAAAACCGTTGCTTTTTAGTACGAGACTGACAGCAGATACGAAGTCTTTGTCGTCATCGACTATTAATATTTTCGCCATTAAATAGTTCTCCTAAAATGTGATTTAATATATTTTATGTATGATTATCCCCGGTCATACTATTTAAAATAGCCTGATAAAAGGGGCTTGTTTACAGAGAATTTATCGCAACTGTATCAGATACGTTTTGCCGTTGGATATCTGATAAGTACTATAGTGTTTTCAATGAACTATCAAAACGCCGTAATATAATACATGAGATATAAAGGAACACACAATATTTTCCATAAAACTCCAAAAGATTTACAATTAATGTAACCGTTTACAGGTGTAAGTAAGGAAAAAGGTGAAAAGAGGGAAAAGGAAAATATACTTATCTTCTTATTTTTCTTTCTACCCTTCATGAATCCAGTTTAAAATCTGAAAAATTAATTAACAACCTATATCTTTGTTAACTGCTTTTCCCATAGGGATCACTACGTGATAAATATGACCTAACTTGGGCGTAATATTTCTTATGTATTTCTTCAACTGTCATAAGTTCTAAAACAATTTCTTTTTCTACTAAAAAATATAGTGTTCTGTCAATTTTGTAAAGTCGGATAAAGTCTCTTTAGTTTAATTTGAGCGTCATAGAAATAATCAGACTAATTCCGAGACTTGACTTAAGACTGCCATATCAAAGAACATAAACCGATCTCCAAACTTTGCCGGCAGGCTTGAGTTAAGTTGAATCATTATCGCCCTTAACTCAAGTCGCCTCAAACACTCACGCTTATTTAAAAAATCTATCTGACGCCGCCTTAAGTCAAGGGCTGGCGAATCTATGGCTGGAAAATATCAAATAGTTAGCCCTGTGGCAGATTCTACAGGGCTAATCCCTTGCGCAACGAACTAAAAATCCGAAATGCTTACTGCCATCCTTGCGATTGCTATCCGAATGATGGTAACACAGGTTCCGATACCATGCGCGGTACTTTTTCAAAGTCACTCCACCTTTGGTTGAAAAAATTACTGTATTCTATATGTCATTATCTCGAAGAGATGTCTTCGACACAAGTGTGATACGACACTGTGTGTCTCCCAATGCACTTCCCCCATAATTGTCATCCTGAGCCATCCCAAACTGTCATCCTGAAGGAAGAATGACTGAAGGATCGTATTAGACCATCGCAACTCCCTCTGTCCAACCCGATTCTGAACGAGGTACGAATGAAGAATCTCAGCCAATTATCAACGAGATCCTTCGTCGCTTCGCTTCCCTCCCCAATTTCACTTCGTTTCACGGGACAGGCAGGATGACACGTATAATCACTTTTTATCTCAAAGAGATCCCTTTGGGACGAGACTATCATACTTCTGTCATGAAACACCTTCGCTATTTAACAGGGTAAACATCTATATAACAACCAATAATTTTATTTGTCAATTTCTCTATTTCTTCTTTTTCCATTTTTCCTTATTTTCCCTTTTCCCTTATTTACACTTACACAATTAATAATATCTGACAATATGACGTTTATAAATTCTGGCATGATATTCGTAACGTCTCAATGCGCTTTTCAATAACCGTGTAAACAATAATATGAAGGAATTATCCAATGGCTAAAAGTTCGATTAAATCAAAAAAAACCTACAAGTTTAAAGCAGAGTTAACCCAGCTGCTGCATATGATTGTTCATTCTCTTTATACCCATCCGGAAGTATTTCTAAGAGAATTAATCTCCAATGCTTCCGATGCTTTGAATAAAGTACGTTTTTTACAATTAACGGATCAGGAAATAACCGATCCTGATGCTGATCTGAAAATATCGATCAATTTAGATACCAAAAAGCAGCTGTTTTCGATAGAAGATTCGGGTATTGGAATGACCGAAGAAGACCTGATAAAAAGCATCGGCACGGTTGCAAATTCCGGTACGCTGAAATTTCTGGAAGAAATACAGAAAAAGGGGAAAGTTCCTGAGGGAGATTTAATCGGTCAATTTGGCGTTGGATTTTATTCGGTTTTTATGGTAACTGACGAGGTAGTCATAGAAACCCGCCATGCTGATCCCGGATCAAAAGGGTATCGCTGGACGTCAAACGGACAAGGATCATTTACAATTGAGGAAATTGATCGAAAGAAACGGGGCACATCAATCAGTTTCCGTTTAAAAGATGAACATAAAGATTTTAGCGAAGACTATCGCGTAAAATCGACTATCCAAAAATATTCTAACTTTGTTGGTTTCCCGATTGAAATCGGCAAAGAGAAAGCGAATACCGTTGATGCTTTATGGCGCCGATCAAAAGATGAATTAAAAGAGGATGAATTGATCGAGTTTTATAAGTTTGTCGCTAACGATTTTGAGGCTCCGCTTGGTCATCTGCATCTATCTCTCGAAGGCGCTGTCAATTTTAAGGCTTTATTGTTTGTACCGCCGAAAGCGCCAATGAATCTTTTTTATGATCTTGAAGATAAAGGACTTCATCTCTATTCAAATCGTATTTTTATTCAGGATGACGCTAAAGAGTTGCTGCCGGAATATTTAAAATTTATTCGCGGTGTTGTTGATACGGAAGATTTGCCATTGAATATTTCTCGCGAAGTCACGCAACACAGTCCGGTTATGGCTAAAATCAAAACAATTTTAACCACCAGAATTCTCAATATGCTTGAAGATTGGTCAAAAAATGATCTCGGCAAGTTTGAAAAATTCTATAATAATTTTGGTATGCTATTCAAAACGGGGGTTAATAGTGACTTTGGAAACCGTGATAAAATCATCAAACTTCTTCGTTTTGAATCGACGGCAAAACCAAAAGGGGAATTGGTATCACTGGACGATTATATCACACGAATGAAGAAAAAGCAGAAAGAAATTTATTACCTTTCAGGCGAAGACCGGGATATTGTGGAAAGAAATCCTAATCTTGAATATTTCAGGAAAAATGATATCGAAGTATTGTTACTGACTGATCCGGTGGATGTTTTTGTCATTCCATCAATAAACGAGTATGATAAAAAGCCCTTAAAATCCATCGATAAAGCGGATATCACGCTGGATGATGAAAAGGATAAAGACAGTAAAGATGATGATTCGTTGAACGAGACAATGATCAACTCACTGATTTCAGTATTTAAGGAAACTCTTGGCGATAAAGTAGCGGATGTGACAGTCTCAAAACGCCTGGTAAATTCACCTGTAACTTTGGTCGTCGGAAAAGAGGGCTTGGATCCGCAAATGGAAAGAATGATGAAAATCATGAATCAGGAAGTTACACCCCGGAAAAAGATCCTTGAAATAAATTCAGGTCATCATTTAATCAAAAATCTGTCCCGCTTGAATATTGGCGACAGCAAGGATCCGCTTCTGAGAAAGTCGATTCTACAGCTATATGAATCAGCGATGTTAATTGATGGCAATTTGACAAATCCGACGGAATTCGTCCAGCGCTTGAATGAAATAATGGAAGAAGCGACAAAATAATTCGCTTTCCATTTAGCTTTATTCTAAATACCTTTTACTCTTGATTGAGTGGAAGGTATTTTTTTGAAGATTATATTTGCAACTTAACAGAACAAATTTAGTTTAAATACGGATGAATAAGACCTAATGGAGTAATTATATTGTTTGTTGACTGGACAAAAGTATATGTAAAATCAGGAGATGGCGGAAAAGGCTGTGTGGCTTTTCGAAGGGAGAAGCACGTTCCGAAAGGAGGACCCAGCGGCGGGGATGGCGGTCGCGGAGGCGATATTATCGTTCGTGTTGATAATAACCTGTTCACACTTCAGGATATCAAGTATCATAAAAGCTATAAAGCCAAAAACGGAGGAGCAGGGCAGGGTAGTAGAAAAACCGGTCAGGACGCAAAACCGGTAATAATAAATGTTCCTTCCGGCACGGTAATATCCGATAAAGATAGTGGCGCTGTTCTCGCGGATTTGACGAAAGAAAATGATTCGTTAATTGTTGCGATCGGCGGGAAAGGCGGCAGAGGAAACGCAAACTTTGCAACTTCCACTAATCGAGCGCCTCGTTATGCCGAACAGGGAATACCAGGAGAGGAGCAGAACCTCGTTTTTGAATTGAAAGTAATTTCCGATGTGGGCTTGGTTGGCTTTCCAAACGCCGGGAAATCAACTCTAATATCAAAATTAAGCGCCGCTCGTCCCAAGATCGCCAGCTACCCCTTTACAACCTTGATACCAAATTTAGGGATCGTCAAATATGGAACATATCGAAGTTTTGTTATGGCTGACATTCCCGGTTTAATCGAAGGGGCGCATCAGGGGAAAGGACTTGGTCATCGATTCCTGCGGCATCTGGAACGAACAAAGGTACTTGTCTTTCTTATCGAAGCAACTGAAGAAGATATCGTCGGACAGTATCAGATATTAAATGCCGAATTAGAAAAATATCTTGATATATTTTCCGATAAACCACGGTTAATTGCATTAACAAAAACAGATATTATTTCTGAAATCAATTTACCGCAAATATCGAAGATTGATGTAATTCCGATTTCGGCAATCAACGGCGACGGATTGAATAATTTAGTCGATAAAATTGTTAAATTATTAGGGCAAAATGGATAATCAACAAACAGCGCTGCGATTGTTATCGATACCCGGATTAGGACCAAGAAGAATTTTGAGTGTCGTGCGGCATTTTAAGAATATCGAGCAGTTCTTCAGTGCGTCCATTGATGAATTATGCCGGATTCCCGGGATTGATTATCGCCTGGCGAAAGCAATAATAAAATCTGATACAGCAGATTTTGTCGATTCACAATTGGAAGAATTGCAGAAAAGTCCATTCAAATTAACGACTATTTTCGATGAAAGCTATCCAAAGCAATTAAAAAATATATACGATCCGCCAATCGTTCTATATTATATGGGAGACTTTACTGAAATCGATGCAGATGCGATCGCGATAGTCGGCACCCGAAAATCAAGTTCTTATGGAAAGAAAGTTGTCGAAGACTTAGTCAAGGGACTGGTTGAACAACAGATCGTGATTGTGAGTGGTTTTGCACGGGGAATTGATACAGCCGCGCACAAAACGGCGCTTCTTCACGGTGGACGTACTATTGCAGTTTTGGGAAATGGGATTGACAGGATTTATCCGCAAGAAAATCGTGAATTGAAAAATCAGATAATTCAAAATGGAGTGTATTGTACGGAATTTCCAATCGGAACAAAGCCGGATGCTGTCAATTTTCCCCGGCGAAATCGTATTATTTCCGGTATGAGTCTGGGAGTAGTGGTCATTGAGGCAGGCGAAAAGAGCGGCGCAATCCTGACTGCTTATTATGCGGTCGATCAGAACAGAGAAGTATTTGCCATTCCAGGCAGATTAGATGATATCAAGAGCAAAGGAACCAATCATTTAATCCAAAAAGGCGCAAAACTTGTCATAAATGTCGATGATATTCTGACAGAAATCGATCGCATTCGCAAGTTCCCAAGCACGCCACGACAACTGAAGATTGAATTTGATTTGGAAGGATTTGAAAAAGCAGTTTTTGATGCTCTGTCGAATGATCCGATAGATATTGATTCGTTGGCGGAAACTCTTCATAAATCACCTTACGAAGTGCTTCCCGCGCTTCTCAATTTAGAATTGAAGGGTATCGTGCGCCAGCTGGCTGGCAAGATGTTTATTCGTAATTGATAGCATATTGTGATGGAGAAAATATTTTTATACTGTTACTTAAATTTTGGAAAGGAAAATCCTTGTAAATCCCCCTTAGAAGGGGGAACAAAAGGGGGATGTAATATTCTATTGATCGCTTGTTATTTTAAAATGTATAATGTGTTTCAAAAATGAAAATCTACTATAATCCATATCTCAAATTACTTGCCAGAAAGCTCCGTAATAATAGCACTTTGTCTGAAGTTCTATTATGGAATTATCTGAGATGTAAAAAAATGAAAGGCTACGATTTTCACAGGCAAAAACCGATTGATAATTACATAGTCGATTTTTTCTGTCCAAAATTAAATTTAATAATTGAGATAGATGGGGAAAGTCACGAATTTAAAGGGGATACAGATTATGAACGTCGAAAGCGTCTTGAATCCCTTGGACTTAAGTTTTTGAGATTTTCGGACATTGATGTGAAAAAGAATATGGAGGAAGTATTGGAAGGTGTTAGAAATTGGATTGAGGATTATGAAAGAGAGCATTCCTTTGGTGGATAGAGTAACACACCCCCCGGCTAAAGCCGTACCCCTCTTTTTAGAGGGGAATCCTTGTAAATCAATCTTATTAGAGGGGAATGTAGGAAATTCCCCCTTAGAAAAGGGGGAATAAAAAGGGGGATGTTCTGTTGAATTTTAAAAGGTTTATTTATATGCGAAACTTATACACTGTAGTAATCTCACTTCTGTTATTTTTTAGCGGACAAACCTCTGCTTACGATGAATTTACAGCGCCTGTCAGAATATATAATCTGGATGATTGGATCAGCTATAAAAATTGTAATTATCCAACGAGCCTGAGTGATGGTTACGAGTATATATATTACGGAACAAGCGGTGGCGTGATTCCATATCATAAATACGGACGATACTGGGAAGAACCTTATACAAGCAGTGATGGCATGGCGGATGATTTTGTAACAGCCGTTTTATTTGATCCTTCCACGAATTATATCTGGGCTGCTCACAGTTCAGGTGTGAGTTATTTAAATCCTTCGGCGGAAAAGTGGGAAAATATTTCAAACGATCAAATCCATATTCCCGATACTGAGTCAATTATTCGCCTGGGAACGGATAATTCTTATATATGGCTGCAGACATCGAACGGTGAGATAATATCAATCAGCAAAACTATGGGATTTTATTCGGGTTTTTCTAACGGACAGTCTGATTTAATCGAATGGGCTCCGAGCAGAATTGATCCGTTGCCATCCTTGCATAAGTTTGCCATTAATCAGCCATACCGGTTTGAAGCCGATGGCTTGATCTATGATGATGATTTCCGTGAATATTCAGTAAGTGTTTTATTTTCTGATTTCAATCTCGATCTTTACGGTGGCGTCTGGGGTTTAGGTCTATTTGAAGGTGATATGAATGTAAAAAACATGACAGTTTATTCAAAAGGTCCGATGCGAAATTCCATAAATGCTTTAACTATCTCCGAAGACAGACTTTGGATAGGAAGTGGCTCTAAAAATGTGCAAGAGCTCTTTAACCGATCCGGAATTTCTGTCTATGATCTCGATAATGATAGCTGGGAATACTTCGAAACTGAATTAATCCCCGAACTAGCGTCTGAAATTGTAAATGATATCGCATATAATAATAAGCGGCTGTGGGTTGGCACTGATCAGGGACTGTCGATTTATAATTATCATAAGAACTATTGGAAACGGTATTCCATGACAAAAGGGCTGCAGGATGAGATTGTATGGACAATCGCCCTGGAAGACACGTTTGCCTGGATAGGAACGCCACTTGGGCTTAATAAAATTAAGCTGCCTTCTTTCGCCATTAAAAGAGTTTATCTGACACGCGACAGACAAAAAATGAAAATATATAAGGTTCTTTGTTCAAAGGATATTATCTGGATAGGAACTGATAATGGTCTATATTCCATTGATAAATTAACTCATAATGTCGAACATTACGATATGTTTGGGGAGAAAATCGATATTGATGAAGCAGTTGCATCGAATGTGAATTCCATAGCATCAAACGATTCGGTAACGATCTTTTCCCGGTATGGCGGATTATTGATGTATCATCATGCTAAAAAATCATTTACTTCGATTCCCCAGGTCATTCCTGCGACGGTTTCATATATTTTTGATATGACTGTTGATAAAAAATATTTATGGGTTGGTACGGACAATGGGGCATTTTTAGTGCGTATCGATGATTTTTATACCGAACATTACACAATGTCGGATGGATTGGCTGGTAATTATGTATATAAAGTTCTAATAGATGGTGAACAAGTATGGTTCGGAACCGATAATGGACTCACCAAATACCAATGGAGGCGCTATGCGAATTAAGATCTGTACATTATCGGTGATAATTTTAGCAATGTTAGAAGTCGGGTTTGCTAAAGACGACCACAAACCAAAATATAATGAAAAATCAGATATACCTTTTTTCTATTATGAAGCCATAACCTATCCAATGATAAGCAGGGATTCAATACGATTTGAAATTATTACTAAAGTTCCTTTTGACGCTATTCAGTTTATTAAGAAAGGTCGGAAATTTACCGGTCGCTACGAAATTTCCATATTACTTTTAAGTGAAGACGAAGCCAAAGTTGCGTCAAGGATTTGGCGGCAGGAATTGAACACTGAATCTTATAAAGAAACAAACTCCCGGGAATTATTCGATGTGAATAAAGTCGAATTTAAAGTATTGCCGGACAAATTTCTGCTTACGATTGGCGTGCTTGACCTTGACACTAAAAAGAGCAGTTTTCGTAAAAAGAAAATTGACGCCAGCCATTTTTACGATAAAGCAATTACGCTGAGCAATATCAATATCATCGAACAAAAAATTAAAAATAAAGCCGGCGAAACTGAAGAGATAACATCGGTGGAAGGCACTGTAACAGATCATAAACCGGAATTTACCGTATCGTTCGACGTCTTATCCGAAGGTGGATTGGGCAGCATTAAGTATTCCATTTTCGATATGGATAAGAAAATGGTATTATCTGCAACTCAAAACGATACTTTTACAAAAGGAATCTCGAAAAAACAGCTGGTAATAAACAAATCAAAATTGAATTTTTCCAAATACCGTATTTCCATCACAATAAATATCGAAGAGGATCAGATCACAAACGAGCGGGTTTTTCAATTACGCTGGCTGGGCATGTCTAAACTCATCGATAACCTCGACGATGCAATTGAACAACTGAAATATATCGCCAGTACAAAAGTCATTAAAGACATACGAAAATCCAAACCAAAGGAAAAGAAAGAGAAGTTTGTCAAATTCTGGAAACAGCGTGATCCATCGCCTGCCAC
>JAUVYH010000103.1 GCA_030603165.1 Fidelibacterota bacterium | reverse complement strand
CAGTCCAGCGAATGATAGATGAAGGCAAGGCCAAAAAATATGAGAGCAGAGATTTCAGAAAAGAGCTAAAAATAGATTTGCATCATGATCTTAGTGTCTTGATGGAAGTTAAAAGGCTCTGGCGGCATGTAAACCGCGACCCGAAGCTCCTGAAATTTATAAATGAACTGTCAAAAAATGCAGTCTTACAAAAAAACCACCTCATCATCTTTACCGAATCGAAAGAGACCGCCAATTATCTGTTAAAAAATATTAATAATGAATATCCCGGCAAGGTTCTTTTGTTTAGCGGCGATTCAGGCGAATCTGTCCGTAATAAAGTGCTTGAGAACTTTGACGCCAGAGCCCGCCATAAAAAAGAAGATTATCGCATACTGGTCTCTACCGAAGTCCTGTCGGAAGGTGTGAACCTGCATCGTGCCAATGTGGTGATCAATTATGACATACCCTGGAACCCGACCCGAATGATGCAGAGAGTGGGCCGTATTAACCGGGTTGATACACCCTTTGACGTCATCCATACTTTCAATTTTTTCCCTACTAAACAATCCAATTACGAGATCAAGCTGAAAGAAGCGGCAGAAGCTAAAATCAATGCCTTTTTAACCCTGCTTGGCGGCGATGCGGAACTTTTAACCGAAGGCGAGCCAATCGGCTCCCATGAGCTGTTCGACCGCTTGATTTCAAAGAAAACGCTGGAAGGAGATGATGAAGCGGAAGAAAGCTAACTGAAATATCTGCAGATTATCCGAGATATCCGCGAAAAGGCCCCCGACCTTTTTGAAAAAATAAAACACCTACCCAAAAAAGCCCGCACAGCAAAACAAAACAATGCTATTACCGAAGCGCTCATCACCTACTTTCGCCGCGGGAAACTGCAAAAGTTTTTCATGGCACAGGTTAAGCAAGCAGCCGAAGAACTTGATTTTATATCAGCGGCAAAACTGCTTGAAAGTGGTCCGGATGAAAAAAAGAAAAAGCTCCCAGGCGAGATGTATGACCTTTTAGACAGCAACAAGGAAGCTTTTATTATCGCTACAACCGAAGAAATGGCTGAACCTCAGAAAAGAAGAGGACGCGACAGTGCAGCCAATATCCTGCGTATTTTAAAGGCAACCATGAAAAATACGCAGAAACTCACCGAAGACCAGGAGCTTTACCTTAAAAAAGTATTGATCCAGCTTGAGGAAGGCGGCCTGCCCAAACAAACGGCAAAAAATACATTAAAAGCCGTGAATGCGCTACCAGATGAACTGAGAAAGCCGATAAAGGTACGTGCAGTCCCCCCGACTCATAGACCTGAAAGGCTGCTGCAAAGCCATTATGCCGAACAAAACCCGGCAGTTTTCGGGAAACGTGAAGTGATCCTCTCATTATATCTGGCAGGTGAATAATATATGACGAATAAAGAATCTCAAACTGTTGAATATAAACAAACCTGGCGAAATGACTGCCTTAAAGCTGTTTCCGCGTTTGCAAATAGTGGTGGCGGAATATTGATTATCGGGTTGGACGATAGGGGTAAACCTTCCGGATTAAAAAATGTAAAAAGACTTCTTGAGGATATACCAAATACAATCAGGAATAAACTTGGAATCATTCCCTCTGTTGAACTGGACAAGAAAGATATAATCAAGGTCACAGTTGCACCATATTCTGTTCCCATTTCTTACAATGGCAAATATTATCTCAGGAGCGGAAGCACTGTGCAGGAATTACAAGGAAAAGATCTTGCAGATTTCCTTATGAAGAAATCAGGCAGCACATGGGATGACATTGTTGAAGAAAGAGCAGGTTTTAATGAGATAGATAATGATTTCATAGAAGAATTTAAAAAGTATGCCGTTGATAGAATTCCCTCAATTATTAAAGAAACAGACAATACCATACTCCTGCAAAAATTAAATCTGATTGATGATGGAGTTTTAAAAAGAGCATCGGTTCTTCTTTTCTGCAATGACCCGCAGAAATATTACCGGCAGTCTGTGGTCAGGATTGGTAAATTCCTGTCAGATACAGAAATTCAAACAACCGATATTGTCAAAGGAACTCTCTTTACACAATTGGAAAGCGCCCTGGAAATCCTCCGAACAAAATACCTGTTATGTGAAATCAAGTATGAAGGCATTCACCGTAGAGACATACTTGAATATCCTTATGAGGCATTAAGGGAAGCTGTTATCAATGCACTGATTCACAGAGATTATTCAGGAACATCCCAAATCCAGATACGGGTTTATCCTGATAAATTAATGATAATGAATGAAGGCAAACTCCCGCCTGAAATTCCCGTGGAAAAATTGAAAACCAATCATTTATCCATACCCAGGAACACACTCCTTGCTGAAATATTCTACTATGCCGGATTTATCGAATCATGGGGGCATGGAACTATAAAGATAGTGGATAATTGCATAGAACAGGGATTACCGGAACCGGATTTTAAAGAAGAAAACGGTGTGATGACCGTGATTTTTTATAAAGATAAATGGAATAAGGAAAATTTAAAGAAATTCGGGTTGAATGACAGGCAAATTAAAGCTGTTGACCATATCAAAGAAAATAAGATTATAAACCTATCTTCTTATAAAGCTTTAATTAAAAACGTTTCTGAAAAAACCTTATATAGAGATCTCCAAGATTTAGTAGCTAAAAATATTTTGAAAGGAATTGGTAAAAAGAAAGGCCGGAAATATGAATTGGCATAACGGACATTTATCGGACATAACGGACGCGTTCCAGACATTTATCGGACATAAGCATTGGCAGTTATTAGGCGAAACAGGAAAGTGAATTGTTTACAAACTAAAGGGGGTAAAAGGGTCATAAAGACGCCAAACGACATATAAAAATATGGAATAATATATGAACAAACAGCAGGCACAACAAATTATCAGAGATACTTTTGAAAGCTCTTTTGATAAAAACGGTTTTGCTGGATTTATTAAAAACCTTTTGAACAGGATTGCTAACGCGCCCTTTACCTACCAGGGAAATTACATCCCCGATGCCTATAAGCAATACATAAAAACACTGGAACGGATCGGCAAATTCAGCGATGGTGAAAACAGCATTGATATCCTTGTCATAACCCTCCAGAAAGAGACGTCCCTTGAACGAGCCCGCACCATGCAGCGTAATTTTGTTGCCTGGTACTTGAACGGCAGCCGTGGCGGGGTTTTGAAAGACGCTGCGCTGGCGGCGTTTGTTTCACCCGATAAAGCGGACTGGCGCTTTTCACTGGTCAAGATGGATTATAAGTTTGAAAAGACCAAAACCGGCAGAATGAAGGTGAAAGAAGAATTCACACCTGCCCGACGCTGGTCGTTTCTGGTAGGTAAAAACGAAAAAAGCCACACCGCCCAAAGCAGGCTTGTCAAGATTCTGGCAAATGATGAACAGGCCCCGACTCTAAAAGAGATTGAACAAGCCTTTGATATTGAAACTGTTACTAAAGAGTTTTTTCTCAAATACCGCGAGCTTTTCCTGTGCACCAAGGAAGAACTTGACAGGGTTGTCAAAAAAGATCCAAAAATTGAGACTGATTTTGAAGCAAAAGGCGTGGATACGGTCAACTTTGCCAAGAAGCTGTTGGGACAAATTATTTTCCTTTATTTTCTGCAGAAAAAGGGCTGGTTTGGCGCGGAACGCGATGTCGATTGGGGTGGCGGCTCTAAACATTTCTTACGGGAATTGTTTAACAAAAAGCATGGAAGTTATAACAATTTCTTCAACGATATCCTGGAGCCACTTTTTTACGAAGCCCTGCGCATTGACCGTAGCCACGATGATGATTATTATAGCCGCTTTAACTGCAAAATTCCCTTTTTAAATGGCGGACTCTTTGACCCCATCGGCAATTACGACTGGGTGCATACAGACATCTACCTGCCGGATAAGCTTTTTTCCAATCATAACAAAACGAAAGAAGGCGATATTGGAGATGGTATTTTAGATATTTTCGACCGCTACAACTTTACAGTAAAAGAAGATGAACCGCTGGAAAAAGAAGTGGCCATTGACCCGGAACTGCTGGGCAAAGCCTACGAGAAATTCAATGCCATCCGCCCGGACAATTATGATGAATTTAGAAAGGCATTAAAGAGCGGCAAAACCGGCGAGGAAAACAAGTTCAACAAAAAATTCGGCGTCTATTACACTCCCCGCGAGATTGTCCACTATATGTGCCAGCAAAGTTTGATTAATTATCTTGCAACCGAACTCTCTTCTGTCATTCCGAGCGAAGCGAGGAATCTAAAAGAAGATATTTAAACCCTGATACAACTCGGCGAGTAGGTAAGAGAAAATGAAACGCGTGTCATCAACAAAGGTAAAGAAACAAAAACCTATTCTCATAAACTGCCCGAAAGCATCCGCAACAACGCCGCATTGATTGACGACAAACTGGCTGATATTACCGTCTGTGACCCGGCAGTAGGTTCCGGCGCCTTTCCTGTGGGTATGATGAGCGAGATTGTCAGGGCAAGAAATATGCTTTCAGTTTTTCTTAATGACAACAGTAGAACAGCTTATGAATTCAAACGCCGCTGTATTGAACATTCCCTTTACGGTGTGGACATTGATCCGGGCGCAGTGGAGATTGCTAAACTGCGGCTGTGGCTCTCACTGGTAGTTGATGAGGAGGATATTAAAAATATCAAGCCTTTACCGAACCTTGACTATAAGGTGGTTTGCGGGAATTCTTTGCTTGGCGTGGAGAAAGACCTTTTTAATGCACATCTGTTTTTAGAATTGGAAAAATTGAAGCCTTTGTTTTTCAACGAAACTAACCCCACCAAAAAACAAGAATATAAAAAGCAGATTGATAAACTGATAAGTGAAATAACCAATGGACATGCCGAGTTTGATTTTGAAGTGTATTTTTCTGAGGTTTTTCACAACAAAGGCGGATTTGATGTGGTGATTGCCAATCCACCGTATGGGGCAAATTTATCCCAGAGTGATAAAAAATATTTGAAGAAACGTTATGAGCATCTAGTAGAAAGAATACGCAATTCGTTTCTGTATTTTTTAGGAGTAGCATACAACTTATCAAGAGAACGAGGTATTGTTAGCTATATAATTCCTAATGAATTCCTTTTTCAAATATATATGAGCAAAGCAAGAACATATTTCTTAAACCATTCGCTATTTATATATGCTTTTAATATTGGGGAAGATGTTTTTGAAGCTATTGTACCAACCTGCCTCATTGCAATCAAAAAAGAACACGTAGACAACTATCATATTCCAGTAGCAGATTTCAGAAATATGTCATTGTACGAGTTGGATAATAAGTAACAGGCAGATGTATTTAATTATACTAGCAAGGATATGGTTCTAAACACTGTTAATTCTATGTTCTCATTTAACACGAGAAATACTACGTTGGCTAACAAAATAATTGAGACATATCAACCATTTGATGAGTTCTGTAATGCTGTTTATAATGGGATTAGTACCAGTTGTGATGATGTCTACATCGTTAGTAAAGAATTTTCCAAAAAGAAGCATTTTGAATCATCATATTTGAAACCTTGTATTAGAGGCGGGCAGTTTAATCGGTATTTTTGCCCATGTGATACAGGTGATCGACTTTTATATATAACAAAAGAATTCCATGCAAAGAATGGTTCAAATATTTTGAACTACTTAAAAGAACATCAGCAACTATTGATAAAAAAGAGCGTTGAAAAGAAAAACGGGAAACGAGCATGGCATATTCTGTTTCGGGCAAGAGATGAAAGTCTATTTCAAATCCCAAAACTGTTATTCAGGCAAACAGGCGACTCAATTATTGCTTGCCTGGACGAAGAAGTTAACTACTATGGGATCGATTCTGTTAACATCGCAATATTAAAGGGTTCATTTATTGAACAGAGAAGATTTTTTCTCGGTGTTCTAAATTCAAAATTAATTAACTTCATCTATAGAGATATTTCACAAGAAGGAGGTAGGGTGCTTGCGCAGGTGAAGCCACAAAGAATACGTGTCTTACCCATTGCAATGGCAGGGATTGAAAAACGGAAGTCAATAGAAGATATTTTTGATCGTATCCATGAATTAACGAATGACAAAAATTACCCGCAAAATCCCCAAAAACAAGCCAAAGTAAAAGCCCTCGAAGCTGAAATCGACCAGCTTGTTTACAAACTCTACGGCCTGACCGAGGACGAAATAGCAATTATAGAGGGTGAAAAGAAGTAAACTCACAAAAAGGATTAATATGTTTTTATCAGAACTAAAAATTTGGAACTTTAGAAAATATGGATCTGGTGATGGAGGTGTTCCTGGATTACATCTAAAGCTTAACAAAGGTTTAAATTTACTTGTTGGCGAAAACGATTCAGGCGAAACAGCTATTGTTGATGCAATAAAATTTGTTTTACAAACGCAAAGTCATGATTATCAGAGGTTAGAAGAAGAAGACTTTTTTCTACTATCGGGAATAAAACCGACAGATGCCAATAGAGCAAAATCGCTTAAGATCGAATGCATATTTCGTGGCTTTGATGCTGGGAATAATGAAGCAGCTAACTTCTTAGAATGGCTTGGTATTGAAAAAGATTGTGATTGTAATGACCGGTATTTCCTAAAAGTTACTCTTAATGCTGAACGGAAGGATAGAAAAATTACTTATGACATAAAGGCTGGTCCAGATGACGAAGGAACTCACCTGATGGAGCCGCAAGGGACTTTCTAAGAGTAACTTACCTTAAGCCTCTAAGGGATGCGGAAAGAGAACTTATTCCAGGAAGAAGATCACGATTAGCTCAAATTCTAAAAAGCCATGAAGCTTTTTCTTCAGTTCCAGAGGCGGAACATCCAATTAGCAAAATTGCTGAAAGTGCCAATAACCAAATCGAAGGTTACTTCAAGGGAAAAGATGAAGACAATAAAGATATTGAAGACCAGTCCGGTAAAAAGTTGCTTTCAGACATAAATGAATATTTAAAAGAGTTCTTTGCGGAAAAAGAAATCAACAAAATCGCAAAATTCACATTTTCCGGTCAAAGCTTGTCGGGTATTTTAGAGAAGCTTATTCTTGATTTAGCTGAAGGGAATTCGGGCTTGGGTTCTTATAACCGGCTATATATTGCTACAGAATTACTGCTCTTAAAGCGGACTAACTATTACGGCATAAAACTGTCATTGATTGAAGAAGTGGAAGCTCATTTACATCCACAAGCACAATTGAGATTAATCGAATATCTACAGAATGAGATAGCAGAGAGATCCGCTGTCCAATTAATAATGACAACTCATAGCCCGAATTTGGCTTCAAAGATTAAACTCAATAATCTTATAATTTGTAAGAGTGACAAAGCTTTCCCGATGGGAAGTGATTTTACCGAATTGGAAAAAGGAGATTATCTATTTTTGGAGCGCTTCTTAGATGTTACAAAGGCTAATTTATTCTTTGCACAGGGGATTATTTTGGTTGAAGGTGATGCCGAAAATCTTTTAATTCCGGTTATAGCAGATATTCTTGGCAACACGCTTACTAAACATGGTGTATCAGTTGTGAATGTTCAAAGCACGGCTTTCTTGAGGTATTCAAGAATTTTCAAAAGAAAATCGGGCGAAGGAGTAGGTGTTAAAGTAGCTGTAGTAACCGATAACGACATTAAACCCGATTCAGGACTTACTGAAGAACAGATTAAAGATAAAAGAACAGAGAAAGAGGCAAAATATAATGGACAAGAAATTAAGACCTTCATTTCACCAGATTGGACTTTGGAATACGATATTGCATTGAGTGGACTTAAGAAGGAATTTTATACTGCCGTACTTCGGGCAGAGAAAATCAAAAATAGCGATACTTACGGTTTGACACCTGATAAAATCACTGAAGTAAACCAAAAGGTTGATACTGATTTTACCACCTGGACTTCAGAGCATAAAACAGATCAAGAAATTGCAAAAGCAATTTACGAAGGTTACATGCTTGATAAAAAGATTTCTAAGTCAATCGTTGCTCAGTGCTTTGCGTCATTACTCAAAGAATGTGAAGGAATAAAACAACAGATTGAGGTTGACGAGAAATTGAAATATCTCGTGGATGCCATTAAATATGTTACGGAATGACAAATGCGAATAATCATTACTAATGACGATATTTCTTGGGCAGAAAGTATTCTTTTACCGCCCGATGAGCACTTCGATAAAGATCAAAAGGCAATAATAAGATGTTTAGAAACCATAGATATTCTTGCCTGCCCGGGTAGTGGTAAAACAAAGACTTTGCTTGCCAAGTTGTTGATTTTGTCCCGGCAAATGCCTCTTGAAAATAATAGGGGTATTTGCGTATTAACTCACACAAATGTGGCTATAAATGAAATAAAAAGCCACGCTTACTTTGCTTCTCAAAAGCTATTTAATTACCCAAATCATTTTGGAACAATTCAAAGTTTCGTGGATAAATATCTTGCGATACCAGCTTATATATTAAGATTTAATAAAAGACCGAGGTATGTTGATAATGAGGTTTTTAATTCGATTATCGAAAGAAGCTACAATACCTTGCATGCAGCAAGGACTTGGCTTGATAGAAGGGAAAAAGGAGGATTAGAATATCTTAGAAGTCTACGTTTCAATAAAGACAACTTCTGTATTTCTAAGCAAATTTATAAGAAAGCATTTATAGGCACTAATACACAAACCTATAGAGAAATCAATAGCCTAAAACTGCGAATTTTTAAGTGGGGTTATTTGTGTTACGAAGATGCATATTCAATGGCATTCAAGTACATAAGAGAGCATCCCAGTATCCGAGAACTTATCTCAAAAAGATTTGCATATGTTTTTATTGATGAAATGCAGGATTCAAGTACAATACAGTCCGATCTGCTGAATAAAATATTCAATGATAATGTTGTTATCCAAAAAATAGGTGATTTAAATCAATCAATATTTGACTATGACGCTGATTTGGAATGCGGATGGACAGTAAATAATGACAGAACTATATGTATTACAGGCAGTAAAAGATTTCCAAGCTCTATAGCAAGCAAGATTGAAAACCTTTGTATTCGACGACAGACTATAGCGGGAATTGGAAGTCAAAATGAAATTACTCCTGTTATCATTGTTTATGATGATTATACTATTCAGCAGGTATTAGATAAATTCGGTGAAATAATCATCAGAAATAATCTACATCAGCTTGAGAAAAATGTATTTAAAGCAATCGGTTGGCGAGGAAAACCGCATGGCATAGAAAGAACTATACCAAGTTATTGGGACGGCTACTCCAAAGAAATAAAAGTTAAAAAAACTGAATTTAGTAATCTAAAAAGTTATTTAGCTCCACAATCTGATAGTTTTATTTCATCTAATGGAGTTAATTTTTATAAGAAGAGGTTAAGGGAAGCTTTCTTAAAGATCTTAAGAATTACAGGAATAACTGACGATGGAAGGGCATTCACAGAGAAAAAACTGCATAAATATATATCAGAAAAAAACTCGGATTTTTACCAGGATTTTAGGGTAAGGCTCGCCAATTGGTGTTTGAAGATGCACAGGCAAGAAGAAGTTTTTGAAGAAATAAAAAATTATCTAACCAATGAATTTAAAGAGTTTTTCAATTATCAGGTGATAGATGAACTTACAAACTTTATAAATTCTTCAGATTTGGAAGCGGATAATGAAGAAACCCTTCAGAGTAATAACATCTATAATTATTCTTCTGGAACAAATGATATCGAAATAGAAGTTTCAACTATTCATGGTGTCAAAGGCGAAACCCATACAGCAACATGTTATCTTGAAACTTTTTTTTATGATTATGACATTAAGCGAATAATAAATTATATAAAGGGTGAGTATTCCGAGCCAAGACAAAAAAGAGTAATACAAAATCTAAAAATGGCATTTGTAGGGATGTCACGCCCATCTCATCTCCTTTGCATTGCGGTTCATAGGGATAGTATTTCCGAACAAGAAGAATCACTGCAGAGAATTGGATGGGATGTTAATAATGAATTGTGCGCAAGTAGAAATTATTGAAATAAGTATGCTATCTATAATCGAAGATAGGTGCGATAATAGAAAGATGGGTGTTTAGCATATTGCAGAAAGCAATAATTGGAAAAACAATCTAAAGTCAAACAACTCAAATCCAGATTTACTAAATGTTAGATCAACTCTACGACCTCACACCTAAAGAAATAAAAATCGTGGATCCAGTGAAATAATTTTAAATCATGGAAAAAGAATTTTATTATACTTACATTTTACACAGCGAAAAGGATGAGAAAAACTATGCCGTATATAACCATGCTTTAAAATTAAGATTTGAACAGTATCAGAAAGGACTCGTTATATTCACAAAACATAGAAGGCCGTTATGGCTTATCTATTATGAAGCCTGTCTATACGAAGAGGATGCAATAAGGCGAGAAAAATATTTTAAGACCCATTACTGAAAAATGTTTTTAAAGAAAAGTTTGGCAAAGTGGTTTTCTCAAAGTGAATAAACACTAATTGTTCAAATCTTATTTCACAGGGTGGAAGGGGAAAATGAAAACGCTGATTGAGCATATAAAAGCCCGGTACAAGCTATGCGCAGTTCAACTCAATCCCCGGCAGTATATTTTTAGGTATAAACATCCTGCAATATATTAGGATTTTGGCGAATATATCTTTGAGCATTATCAGGAAAGCGAGGATTATTTTCATGCGCGAAATGGCAAAATCAAAAAAGGAACACAGATATTCAATGAGATTGAAGCACTACATGATTTTTTTATCGGCATAAAACGGGCGCATTTTGAGTTTGCCTTATCGTATGCTGTCAATAAGGAAGTTACAGCAAGCGGTGATAAAAGATATGTTCAATGGTTTCATGATGTTTGGGACCACTGGGAGGCGGTTTTTTCCGAATACGAGAATAGAGAAGCCTTTTTAAAAAAAGCAGAAATGAATTATAAAAGACCGGTTAATGACAACTCCATGCATGGCAGTCTTTCAGAAGAAGACAAAAAGATTTTACTCGATGCCCTCCACTTTGACTGCGATGCGCTGTTAACCGTTGACCGTTTTGCAAGGGACCAGAATAAAAAGGTCTTTATATTCCGAAACTACAGCTTGATGATACTGACACCGCTGGAACTAATGAAAATAACAAAGCCTTATCAGGTGCTATGTTGTTGATAATTTGATGAAATCAAAAAGAAGACGGTATAACAAATCGTTCCTCGTGCCAAGATAAATCCGAAGCCTTGGGAGTCCCGTTAAGGCGGGATGAAATTGGCTAGTGTTACCCAGTGGGTGAGAGCCGAAATGGCTCAAGTCCCATCTGACTAAAGCTTAACCAGCAGGTCAGTGGTAAAAGACCACCTGCAAAGCAGGTGGCTTTATCCAAGCCAAAAGGCTTTTAAAGGCATAGCCTTTGAATTAATCTTTTTAGGAATATTATAGACCGCCTCCAAAGGAGGTGGCTTCCTTTTGGCAGTGAAGTCTGAGGTCAAACCCTGTAAGGGGAGTCCGAAGCCAGATGGATCAAGGATGCAGGCTGCGTCATTGAGCCCCGAAATATGTATAGTTGTGGTCATTAGTACCTTAATACTGATTTTCTTGCACAATAGGCAAGAAAATCTTTATAATCTTGAATGTGGCTTGTCCACATCAGGATAAGCTCACCCAGAAGCGGGAGGGTGAAAGCCGACGCTTTTCAGCGTGTCAAAAGGCAGCAGTCCTTGGTGTGATATGGTGATTATTCAGGACACCACCGGGGTCTGAAAGCGGGGCATGTATCCAGGGGGGTAGCTCGGGAACCTGGGAGATCCAACTGTTTCCTTGTGGGAAATCCCGGAAGAGAAGGGGTACCGGGTGAACAAGAGCCCTGGCGTTTTTGGTTAGCTTCCGACCAACAGCGATTCCTGCTTATTTGCGGGAGACACAAAACATGGGAGGCAAGCAAGGTATTGGGGGACGATAGCGAAGAGCGAAGGAACCCGAGAAGGGCAGTTGG
>JAUVYH010000048.1 GCA_030603165.1 Fidelibacterota bacterium | reverse complement strand
CCCATTTCCAGGATACTGTTAGGAAAAATCGGTGAAAAATTAAAACACGGCGAGCAGGTATTGCTTCTTCAAAACCGAAGGGGATATTCAAACGTCGTGTTATGCCCCGATTGCGGATGGGTTCCGCGATGCCGAAATTGTGATATAACACTGACCTATCACAAAATCAACTCCAGCATGCAGTGTCACTACTGCAACCTTGTGGATGTGCCGCCGGTAATTTGCCCAAAGTGCCAATCAAATAAATTTCTTTATCCCGGATTTGGAACTCAGCGGATAGAAACAAAGCTGCAGGAAGTTTTTCCCGATCATTCTATTGTGCGCATGGATATTGATACAACCCGCAAACGGGGATTTGCACAGCAGGTAATGAAAAAATTTGAAGAGGGAAAGATTCATATTATTATTGGCACCCAGATGATTGCCAAGGGTCTTGATTTTCCCAATGTTACTCTTGTTGGCGTCTTAAATGCGGATATCGGTTTATTTATGCCTGATTTTCGGGCAAGAGAGCGGGTATTTCAATTACTTTACCAGGTTGCCGGTCGCGCCGGAAGGGGTAAAATTCAGGGAGAGGTGCTTATCCAGACGTTTAATCCGCAGGATATCACTGTGCGCTATGCCATGCAACAAAACATTGCAAAGTTCACCGCCATGGAATTAAACGAGCGCAATCCCATTAATTACCCGCCGTTCAGTCGGGTTGCGCTGATATTGATCTCCGATTTAAATGATGAGCGCGCTTCGCAAACTGCTGAAAATGTGACCCGGCGCTTGAAGCAGCTAAAACGCAAAATGGAGATATTAGGACCAACTCCGGCGCCGTTGAAAAAAATCAAAAACCGCTACCGCTACATAACGATCATTAAATCCCGAAAAGAAACAGACCCGAACGGTTCGGGTCTTAGACGACTTCTCCACACATTCATCACATCATCTGCGTATAAATCATTCAGCCGCCGGGCGCGAATCAGCGTTGAAATCGATCCCCTGGATTTACTCTGATGCAACCGAAACTCATTCTGTTATTATTATTTCTTAGCGCATTCCTGTCAGCCGAAGAACAACAATTATCCGAAGACAACTTTCACATCACTTACCCGGAATCGTGCCGTGAACTGGCAATATATACATTAAACACTCTCCGGGAATCAACTCCTCAATTAACAACAATATTTGGTTCGGAATCAATGCCAATCCGGTTTATTCTTGTCAATTCGCAAAAAGATTTTGAATTGAAAACCGGCTCACACTTGCCATATTGGACCGGCGCTGTAACAATGTTTCCCCAAAAAATTGTCGTTATAAAAACACCTGACCTTACCAACGCAACCCTGCGGCAATACCGCAAAACAATAAACCATGAACTTGTCCATTTAGTCCAGGGATATCATGTGCCGCTTAATATGACGCCGACATGGTTTAATGAAGGATTAGCAGTTTACCTGACAGATCAATTCAATCTGCAAAGTCGGGTTGTATTGTCCCGGGCAATTGCCAAAAACGCAATTATTCCGTTAGATCGACTGTCTGACTTTCTGCAATATAATCATGTCCAGGCAGAACTGGCATATACCGAAAGCGCCACGGTCATTGAATTTCTAACCCAGGTGTACGGCACATCGGTCTTGACGGAATTGTTCAACGTATTATCAGAGAAAAGGGATTTCGACCAAAGTTTATACCTGGTCACTGACATAGAACCGGGCGCTCTGCAGTTTCACTGGAAAAAATATATCACCAGCCGGTATAGATGGATATTTCTATTGGACATTCAACATATTATTTGGTTAATTATACCGGTGTTGGTCATCATTGTCTATTTTTTCAAAATTAAACGGAACAAAAAAATCTTTCAAAAGTGGAATATCGAAGAAAACAACATTCAGGCAGAATGAAAAAACACTCGCCATTTCCAATAATTTTATTAATGTTGCTCCCGGTTGCCGGGTTGTATAGTCAGGCGCTGTTCCAGGGTTTGAACCAACCGATAAATGCCCGTGGCTGGGGCATGGGCGCAGCGGCATGCAGTCAATTTAAAGGCGCTTCCGGAATGTTGTACAATCCTGCTGTCATCTCCCGCGCTCCGGATTTATGGCAACTGAATTACACCTCTTTTCCCCTTGATATTGCATCTTCCTCCGCCTTTGCGGTTTTTCATACACCGCTCAAAGGCAAATTCGGTGTCCTGCTCAACTATCTCGATTACGGTTCTTTTACAGAACGGGATATGGACGGGAACGAAACCGGATCGTTCAACGTCAACGACCTTACGTTCCGGCTGAGTTATAGCTTACAACTAACTCGCCGGCTCAGTGTTGGTTTAGCGTCGGGATATTCACATTCTCAATTAAGTTCTCTTTCCGCCCGCGCATTACTTGGCACCATTGGCATTCAATACTATGATGATGTATCCACCCTATCAATCGGGATCAGCTATCATAATTTCGGGACGCTGATTGAAGGGTATGCCAACGATAATGAGTCATTACCGTCCACATTTATTGTCGGTGTTTCTAAAAAACTGGAGCATCTGCCGATGATTATATCAATCGACGGATATCAAGCTTATGCGGACGAGTACGTCGCTAAGATCGGTGGTGAGTTTATTATCAGTGATCACTTTTTTCTGAGATGGGGCACGTCAACTCGCCGTTTTCAAATCCGTGGTCAGGAGACATTTAGAAATTTCTTTGCTTCGACATCAACCGGAGCCGGTATCTATTTCGGTTCCTTTTTTGTTGATATGGCATTCGTTGGACTCGGTGACGCGGGAGTCATTTCCTCATTCAGCATCACACAACATTTTTAAATAAGAAAAGACTTATCTGCCGCAACTCAAAGAAGGAAACGGCAGATACTTTTACACACG
This sequence comes from Fidelibacterota bacterium, assembly GCA_030603165.1. GTDB lineage: Bacteria > Fidelibacterota > UBA2242 > UBA2242 > UBA2242 > UBA9312. The sequence continues at coordinate 17,946 of JAUVYH010000048.1, read as the reverse complement.
GAGGGATTATCAACAGTATTTTTATAAAAAACAAAAGTTTTTATAAATTTAGATAATTTTAAATTTCTATTGACAAATGTTTTTATACACTGTAAACTTACTACGTCACCACCCTGAAAAGGGTACCCCCTCTGGGTTACGATCCGAGGGGTTTTTGATTTTTTAAGAGGAACAGATGACAAACGTTGCTTTTTTAATCGATGGTTTCAATATGTATCATTCTGCCTCAGATGCATCTCGGGCGTCTGGAGGCGCCTCAACAAAATGGTTAAATTACCACTCACTCTGCCGTTCATTTTTACATAATTTTAGTAGGGATGCTGTTGTGTCTGATATATTTTATTTCACCGCATACGCTTATCACCTGTTGTATAGGGACCCTGATATAGTAAATCGACATAAATTATATATCAAATGTTTGAATTCAGTTGGAGTAATAGAAATAGAAGGAAGATATAAAAGAGCAGATGTTAAATGTAAAGCATGCGGAGCAATATTCAAACGGAATGAAGAAAAAGAGACCGATGTAGCAATAGGTGTAAAATTACTAGAACTACTTTTTAAAAATCAAAGTGATGTTATAGTTGTGGTTTCTGGTGATTCAGACCTCGTACCGGCAATAAAAACAGCAAAAGAAATATTTCCAAATAATAAAATTGCCGCAATGTTTCCATTTCGGAGGATCAGTGATGAAATTAAAATTCATGTGGATATGTATTTCAGATTAAAGCCTAAACATTATTTTAGAAATCAATTCCCGGACCCTGTGATATTATCAGACGGAACTCAATTATTTAAACCTTCTTCCTGGTAAATTGTGAAAAAGGGCGCAATATGTGTGCGTGTATATGCAGAAGAACAGATGAGATATTATCAAAATAATCAAAAGGAGTTTTACCATGAAACATAACCCGTTACGATGGTGGTTATTGTTAACCATTGGATCATTTATTATTTTATTTTCATTCTGTGATAGTAGTGAATCGTACTCCGCTAGTTTTTCACAAGACATCATGCCAATTTTCAGCAATAAATGCCATCAATGTCATTTAAGTGAAAGCGGCAGTTTCGGAAACCTAAATCTCTCTAGTTATGAATCGTTAATGTCTGGAAACAGTAATCATGGAATTGATCTTGTGTTTCCCGGTAGCGCTGATCAAAGCCTGCTTTATGAATCGGTAGCAACAGACGAGCAAACTGTTTTACCTTGGCGCATGCCGCAGGGAGGACCATATTTAAGTGCCGTCCAGATTCAGTTGATTGAAGATTGGATCAATGAGGGTGCAAAAGATAATTGATGACCGTCTTTGGTTTTATATTAAAAAGGGGTGGCACGCCACCCCTTTTTATTATACGGAATTGTCTCTACGACGATTTGGTAAGAGTGTATTCAACCGTTACCCAGCCATATCCTTCCACATCTACATATACAGTGTGTGTTGTCAGAACCATTGTAACCCCGATCTCATAAGTCTGAACCCAAGCAATATCCGGATCACCTTCACGATATATGAAAACATATCCATTATTTGTTGTCCATGTAAAATTGTAAGTACCATCAAGCATAACTGTTGTCCATGATCCCGATCCGTCTTCGTCTAAAACCAGGGTTGTTGGTGGAACTGGAATTAAAGTGGTTTCACCATTTATTTTCCAGTAGTCCAACTCCCAAGTACCCTCACCGGCGGGATCATGCTCGCCCACATCTTTTACAAAAGTGTATGTTTCAGTTGTATCGTCCATCCCATAGGATGTGCCGGTAAGCTCATCATCGCCGACATTATACTGAACAACCATCGCATATTGATCACCATCGGAAATTACGATTAGGTATTGCCCGGTAGTCATCCAGTTAAAAATACCTGTTTCGACATCTGTTGAGTCTTCCAGATCTTCCACCAGGTAATTTTCTCCGTCTCCATTTGCCGCAAATGTTAATTTTTCGAGCGTCAGCTGCCGTTCTCCATTACTCTGTAATTCGATCAGAACCCAATCACCAATAAGCGCGGCGTCTTTTTCACCGGTATAACGAACATATTTTTCCACATAGGTCTCTCCGTCCAGGGAATAATTAAACTGAATCACATTCTCCTCTTCAGAAAACGTGTAATCACCCGACCAGATAGTACTGTCATCTTCATCCGTGACGGTCATAATATTGTCATCCGTATCCCAATTGAAGACATTATGACCCGGCGCTTCCTGTTCCGGATCGTCAAAACCATCGCCTGTGCCGGTTCCGTCCTCATTCAAAAATACAACAGAGGGCAAACCGTATTGCACGCCGTCAATAGTCATGTAAATGCGGTGCCAGATACCAACCATATCCTGATCCAGGTTTTCTTCTATCTCGCAAGACAGTGCCCCAAAAAGCATAGCAGCCAGCCCAATTACTATAAAAAATGATTTCTTCATCTCAAATCCTCCATATTTTTCTCCAATATATGGAATCCCACAATAATTAGGCGTGCGCTGGAATACATTTTATTCCTTGATCCTTGTAGAATCCCAATAGAGATAAATTAAAAGCATGACAAACATAACAAAACCGACAATTTCGCCACCGGAAGATTCTGCCCAGTGCTCCGTGCCAATGGCTGTCATCAGTGTCCAGCTCTGATCAATAAGCTGCTTGCCGAAAAATACGATAAATGCAGAAAGGACACCCATAATGGCGCCACCGGCGATAAATCCGGAAGCAATCAGAGTACCTCTTTCCTTCCGTTTTTTAACGAGATCCTCATTCTTGCTACTCTTCCCGACAAAATGAGATACCAATCCGCCTGCCAGAAGCGGAGTGTTCAGGTAAATCGGTAAATACATCCCCAAAGCAAAAGCTAAAGGCGGCACCCCGATCAGCTCTAAAATAATTGCTAAAAACACACCGGCAAGATAGAGCATCCAAGGCGCCGGCGCGCCTGTCATAAGTGGTTTTAACACTGCTGCCATTGCAGACGCCTGGGGAGCTTCCAGCCCGCCCGGGCCAAAGCCATAGGTTTTATATAAGACAAGAATGACAACGCCAACAGAAGCGGCTGCAAACAAGGTTCCGAGGAATTTATAACTTTCCTGTTTTTTCGGGGTTGTTCCAAGCCAGTACCCGATTTTCAAATCGGAAACAAATGCGCCTGCCATTGACAGGGCGGTACAGACGACGCCACCGATTATTAACGCTGCCAGCATCCCCTGTTCGTCTTTTAACCCGACTTTAACCAAAATAACCGAAGAAAGAATTAAGGTCATAAGCGTCATGCCTGACACCGGGTTTGTGCCCACTATAGCAATAGCGCGAGCCGCAACGGTTGTGAACAGAAAGGCAATAACAACCACGATCAGAAGCCCGACAATAGCGTGCCAGAAATTCAATTCAACCACGCCAAACAGGAAGAAGATAAAAACCGCCACAAAGGTCAGCAACAATAAAATTGTGACCCACTTCATCTTAATATCTTTCTGTGTCCGCTTTTCCGTATTGTTTTCACCGGTTTGAATTCCGCCAAAAAGTTCTTTACCTGCTAACTTAAAAGCGCCGGCAATAATTTTTGATGATTTCAAAATTCCGATAATCCCGGCAGCGGCAATACCGCCAATACCAATGTGGCGCACGTAATTACTGAATATATCCTGTGGCGCCATGTCTTTGATTGCTATAGTCGCCGGATAAATCGATTCGGGAACATTCTGACCGATGAAATAAACAACCGGTATCAATACCCACCAGGCGAGAAACGATCCGCAGGCAATTATCAAAGAATATTTCAACCCGACGATATATCCCAAACCGGTTACCGCGGCGCCGATATTTATTTTCAAAACCAGTTTCATTTTGTCCGAAAGAACCTGTCCCCAGTGGAATACCTGGGTAGAGACAACCTCTTTCCAGAAACCGAAACCGGATACGCAAAAATCGTAGATTCCGCCCACAATTGCGGCTGACACCAGAACTTTTGCCTGGTCTCCACCGCCTTCGCCGGCAATCAGCACCTCCGTGGTGGCGGTTGCTTCAGGAAATGGAAACTCGCCGTGCATCTCCTTGACAAAGTAGCGCCGGAAAGGAATTAAAAACAGAATCCCCAGGAATCCTCCCAATAGCGACGCCAGAAAAATCTGCAGGAAACTGACATGAATCCCTAAAATATATAAACCGGGAATCGTAAAGATTGCCCCCGCTACAATAACTCCGGAACTGGATCCGATGGATTGGATAATGACATTTTCCTGGAGCGCGTTTTTTCGTTTTAACAGCACCGACATTCCAGCTGCCAGAATAGCAATAGGGATCGCGGCTTCAAACACCTGCCCGATTTTCAATCCCAGATAAGCGGCTGCCATGGAAAACAGGACTGAATAGAACAATCCCCATATTAATGAATAGCGTGTTACTTCCGGTACGATTTTGCCGTCCGGTATCACCGGGATAAACTCTTCTCCGTCTTTCAGTTTACGATAGGCGTTTTCCGGTAATTTGATCTGAGCCAGATTTTCCATTTTGATTCACCCTCCATAATAATGATTATTCTTTAACCGTGTAAAATATAGTTGTCCACAATCAGCAAACCGGACACGTGAATTAACATTATGCCGATAAATCTGAAATAAATGCCGTAAGAGCCTCAATCAACTAATGCGCTTTTTCGATGATATAGCGTTTTATCCGTTCGGAAATAGCGATATATATAGTGTTTATTTCTTCATCGGAAAGGGACTCCAGCCAGCTGCGTACTTTTCTTCCATATTTCTGAGTCCATTCAAAATAGGCGCGTTTTCCAATATCACACCCTTCCTGCTGGCTACAGATATATTTATACTTTTCCATCTCTGCAATTTGTATTCCCATTTCTTTTTCGTGTCTTGTAAGAATTTTTATTTTTACCGGATTACCAAACACACTCATATTCTCGATCACCGATTATTTAACCAGATGAATTTAACACTATTTTTCTTACTTGTCCCTAACCGTCGCATCAGGGAAAAATATAGGACAGACAAACAATATATGCAATGGTAAATTGTGAGAAATTTCCGGCGCTACAAAAGGACGGACTTTGCTTGTCTCCGATCGGGTTCAACGCAGCAGTAACATACTTTCAGACAAACAAGAAATTGATGTGTTCATTCAAGATACTAGAAAGAAGACATTCGTCCGGTTCGAAAAAACTTGGCTGCTAAGCGAAGCATACTGCTATTTCGGCGTAAACGATCTGGATGTGTATTTATTTGTAGTATCCGTGACTCAAGAGATTATTGAGGCATTAAAGCTCGTTGAAAACGGTAAGATTGTCGAGATTCCGGTCGCAAAAAAGATGTTAGCCCTTTTTAATCAGGACTAACTACAATTTACCGTTTAAGACAGGTAATTATTTGCTGTCGGTTTTTTTGGATTTGAACTTCTCGATCAGCTCTGCCGCTCTCTCCGGTACAAACACAGAAAGCAAGCCGAATGCAACTCCAAGAGCTCCTGAAACTCTAATGACAATAAGGACAATAGTTGTATCGAGAATTAATAACAGCAAGCCCAAAATTAAGACAATTATTCCAAAATTTCTCATTGCATAATTCCTTTTCGTAAATATTGTGAATAGTGTTTTACTTTCAAAGACATGTCAAGTTCATTGTTTTTCTCTTTGATCTTACACGTCCAATTCATCATTGCAATTAAGGAAAACAACAGCGCTCCCACCAATATTAGCAGGGCTACATCATAGGGAACAGTGAATTTTTTCTTGGTGGGTCTCTTATATCGTTTCTTTTTACCGATTGCCGTTTCTCCTGATTCTAAGTAATTTCTTCAATCAATATTTTCCTTCTGCTAAATATATAATTCATTTCAATAACTGTCAATTATTTGATGAAAATTATCTGCGCCGAACCTCACACACAAAACGTGGTTGCTTTTAACTCTGTTAAAATGTATATTCATCAAAACTTGTGAGTTTACCATGAAAAGATTCATCATTACCATAACAGGATTCATCTTAACTTTACAAACGATAATCGTTTCGCAAGAGAATTCTGTTTATCCGCAACCGACAACCCTGGTAACTATTCCAACCGCCGGTATTATCCCGCGGGGAGCATATTTGTCGGAATTCCGTCTGTTCAGCGGCGGCGGCGTCTTAGCGGGAATTTCCGCCGGTATTTCACAGCGGTTCATGTTCGGGGTTTCCTACGGCGGCGCCAATATTATCGGCAGTGAAAAGATCAACTGGCACGATCAGCCGGGAGTCGAAATCAAATACAGGTTTATCGAAGAGGCTGCCAAACTGCCGGCATTTCTGATCGGTTTTAATTCCCAGGGACAGGGCGCTTACCTGGATTCACTGAAAAGATACGAAACCAAGGCAAAAGGTTTTTTTCTGGTTGCCAGCAAAAATTACCGGTTGCTCGGCAATCTTGGTATTCATGCCGGAATTAACTACAATCCTCTGGAAGGCGACGACGGCGATAAAGATCCATCGTTTTTTATCGGATTGGACAAAAACATTAATCCGGAAATATCCTTTGTCATCGAGTATGACGCAGCCCTTAATGATAATGAAACCAACGATATCGGTCTTGGTGAAGGAAAAGGTTATCTCAATGCCGGAATTCGCTGGACAATGGTTGAGCGCTTTCATCTGGAAATTGACTTCAACAATATTTTACTCAATCGCAGTAAAGTTGATTTTCTGAACCGTGAATTGAAGATCACCTTTGTGGAATTCTTTTAATTAACAAAACATCTCAAATAAACATCACAATAAGAACCAATGCAAACACATAATAGGGGGGAAAGCATGAAACATCGATTTTTTCGATATGCAGTAGTGGTTATGGTGATTCTGTTGGCATGCACGCTGGCAATGGCTCAAAGCGCAAAAGTCAAACAGCTGCTGGTTGTAGCAGAGAATCTGCACGACGCCGATGATTATAACGGCACCATGGCGAAATTGAGAGAGGTAGAAAAGCTGGACAAAGACAATCCGGAAATCCTCTGGAAAATCGCCCGTGGTTATTTTGACTTTGCCGATCAGCAACCGGATAATATGGAAGCTCAGAAAGAAAATCTCTATCCGGGTTTCGAGTACGCTAAAAGGTGTGTTGAAATCGCGCCCGGTGTTGCCGGCGGACACCAGTATTATGCAATTCTGATCGGTCGCATTGGCGAAATCGAGGGCACCAAACAGAAAATCGAAAATTCCTATGCAGTTAAAGAACACACTATGATTGCTATTGAATTGGACCCGGAAAACGATTCCAATTACCACGTCATGGGCCGCTGGCACTTCGCTCTTGCCGACCTGAGCTGGATCGAACGTCAAATCGCCAGTCTGATCTATGCCACGCCGCCGGCTGCCAAATTTGAAAAAGCTGTGGAATTTTTCAATAAAGCCCACTCAATCGAACCGGAAGATGCCCGGCATTTACTCTGGCTGGGTAAAAGTTATGAAAAACTTGACCAGGAAGAAAAAGCCGTAAAAGCTTTAAAACAGGCTCTGAAAATTCCCGCAGAAACCGACTCGGACAAGGCAATTTACAAAGAAGCGAAAGAGTTGCTTGAGGATCTGTAAGCAGAATATCTCAAATGAAGATTTTCAAAGTTATAATAAAAATGTGCTGGTTTTTCTTCGTCATTGGGCTGGTAATTCTCTCTATTATCGGAATACTCGCCCTTTTGACCAGGGAAGATCAATAGGCGGATTACCTGAAGTTCCCACGAAATTGGAAATCTCTTATAACGCAATATTTTGTATTTTAAGATGATAAAACATATTGATAAGTGGAATAGTAATATAGGAAAGTTGAGATGAAAAAAGCCTTATTTCATGAAGATTCCAATCAACCGCCCCTCTTTCCCCTCCTTGGCACGGGAGAGAAATAAGGAAATAAGGGAATATGGGTAATAGGGGAAATATTGATAAGATTTCTAATATATCAGAAACAGATAAAATCTACCAAATGAAATCTTATACTCCTTATATCCCTATACCCCCTATCTCCCTATATCCAGAGCTCCTGCGGGAAAGGGGGAGGTCATATCATCTCGACATAATATGTAGGTACATCACCAAGATTTCGGTGTAACTTCAGTCTGATTACATTTATTCTAATACAACAGCTGTCCCGGGATGCCGGGGCGGCTGTTTGTTATTTTAAAAGCAGCATGTTTTTGACCTGAATTCCCATTCCGGTTATCATCCGATACATATACATACCGCTTGGCACAGACAGACCATGGTCATTTTTACCGTCCCACACGGCAGTCCAATAACCGGCGTTAAAATATCCATTTGCCAACGACCGAACTTTTTCACCGCGAATGTTAAATATTTCGAGCCGGACATTCGATGCTTTAGCAAGTGTGAATGATATGGTTGTTGTGGGGTTAAACGGGTTGGGATAGTTTTGATGTAACGCGTATTCCCGGAGGATGTAAGATTCTTCGTCGATACTATTTGATATGGCGGCGATATTGCTTGAACTCGCATTCTTATACTTCATAACGTTCACGCCGCCATTAATGCCGTTGATCGCATCCGGCCAGTCCACATCAAAGGTTCCGTGAGTGCCGTTGTCAAAACTAAAATCATCAATTCCGTCAAAAATCTCACCCAAAATTGGAGTTGCCGAATAATAAGTTGAGGAAACACCAGCCGGCGCATCGGCTATGTAATCGGCTTTGAGAAAATTGTGATAAAAATCTTTGTCAGCCTGGGTCGGATGACCTGTTTTTCCTTCCAGGTCCCAGCCGATTTCCGAGCCGGAGACAAACAGCTTGCCACCCTGTTTTAGAAAATTTTCAACGCTGTCCTGTTCCACCGGATTGAACGTATCATCAGCGCTGCTTTCATCACCCAGAATCCAGATAACCGTCTCATAATCGCATAATGAAATTTTTCCATCATAAACGGATTCATTCAAGACATAGGAAAATCCACTGCCGGCGGCAATTAACGGCTGGATATACTGTTTCACGTAATCGTGACGGGTATTTGTCGATCGGTCAAAACCGTTCACGATCAGCGACTCCCACGGATTTGCCGAGGGGACAGCGGCATAGCATTTAGTGTTCAAGTTCGAGCAACCGGCGTCGTTGTAGCTCTTTATCCGGATAAAACAGGCGCTTAATTCATCCAATCCGGTGATGTGAATTTCGTTTGTTTCGGAAATGACCGAATCCGGAGATGTTGCACTATCGGTTCCATAATAGACTACATAGCCCAGGGCGTTAGAAACGGCATCGCAACGAACGGATATAGTCGAATCGTTAATCAAAGAATTCCCCGACGCAAGCATCGGGGAATTCTTTGATTAAAAAGTCTTTTCATGGTCTATCCTCATTCACTGATTTCAATTGTCAAATAACCGATTTTGCCGTCAACCGTATTAAAAGCAATCTTATCCATTAACGTTGACCAGTCCGGATACATTTCTTTTATCTCATTGGTTTTAGTCAGTTGAATTCGCGTCTTTACGTCGGCGGTAACCACCCAAATATCAGACGCCGTGATGACATGCCCGTCATCCTCGTCAAGCATATAGACCACCCATTTTCCATCGGGAGACCATTTCGGCGACCGCGCAATTCCCAGCTCTGCATTGATATTGCCGCTTAAATCAGAAATAAATGTTCCTCTACCGACGAATGTAAATAACAAGCCGGTTTTATCCGGCGACAGTGACGGCCTGATATAATTTCCCTCTCCAAAAGGAGCCAGAATTGCTTTTTTGCCATCTTTGACAAGCGCAATTTTCTGATCTTCGATATACGTTATCGGTTCCTGAATACTTGCCGCCAGAGCCGACTCTTTTTTATCAATACTGAAAGTCCGCGCCTCTTTATCTGCAATTGCCGCAACCCGATTGTCAGATAAACCAAGCGCCGGTGACAAATAACGCATTTTTTCGCTCAGATATTCAATTTTCTTACCCCCGATGGTCTGAATCGCCAGGGCAGAATATTTTCGCATTTTGATGTATTCATCCACCCGGAAAATGATCCGGCGACTATCTTTGGTAAAAACCGGCTCATAGCCTGCGCCAATATGATCATTCAACTGCGTGCTCGATTTGTCGGACAGATCATACAGCCATAGTCCGCGAAAACCGCTTTGGGTAAAGAGAATTTTGGAACCATCGGGACTGAACTGCGGCGATGTAAAATCCCTGTTCCCCGCTGTAATTGCAACTGTTTCCGGCACATTGATCTGCTGTCCGAAACCCGTGGCTGAAAAAATCAGCAAAACACTTATTAAAAACCTTATGCGTTTCATTTATTAACTCCTTCAAAATTTTCAAGTATTGTCAAAAATTACGCCTCATCTTTCCAAATATCCAATGTATAATTTAAACTTGATTATTCCATATAAAACAATTAACGTATTTTATGGAAAATATTAGCACCCGGGTTGTGACACATATTACGAATAAGGGATTAAAAAACTAACCGGGCAAGGGTGAGGGCAAATTGCCACCCCCCTTTCGATTGAAACGCCCGGCGGAAAACAAAAAATGTACTGTTGGAATAACGAAGGAGAATAAGAACATGAAAAAGGAAATTTATCAGATTCAGATTGCACTAAAAGGATTTACACCAAAGATCTGGAGAAGAATTGTAGTCCCGTCAGATATCTTAATGCCTGATTTGCATAAGATCATTCAGACAGTAATGGGGTGGACAAATTCTCACATGCATCAATTTATTAAGGATAGAAAGTTTTATGCGTTGTCGTACGAAGATAATTGGGACGAGCTTCCGATAAATGATTATCGGAAAATAAAATTGAATTACTTTTTGAAAAAAGAAAATGATAACCTGATTTATGAATATGACTTTGGAGATGGTTGGGAGCATGAGATTCTTTTAGAAAAGATGTTGCCCGATAACGGAAATTTTCAATCTCCTGAATGTCTAAAAGGGGAAATGAATTGCCCGCCCGAAGATTGCGGCGGAGTTTGGGGCTACTCTAATATGTTAGAGATTTTAAAGAATCCGGAGCATGCCGAATATGAAGAATATATTGAATGGTTAGGGGGAGAATTTGACCCTGAGCATTTTGATATTAATAAAGTGAATAAAATGCTGAAATTCGAAGATTATGGATGCTTTGAATTATAAGAAAACTTTTGGTACATATACTCCGAATCAGGGAGGTATATGTCCACTCTTAGACATACACTAGCGTTAGCAGCAAAGCCAAGAAAGAAAGGGCGAGATTGAAATTACAGATAAGGAAGTGAAAATATATTTGAAGAAAAAAAGAAACCTTCCCGAGATTCTCTCAATGATGCAAAATTTTTCTAAACAAAAATATCGAGAATTTATGAACAAAATAATTGGTTTCTATGCTTCATCATCTACCTGAAATTTTAGGCGTCTTTATTTGGCATGAAGATCTGTGTTGAAATTATTTTGTTATAGAGAGAAAATCCCGCAGAGAACGAATGTAATAAAAATATAGTCATTATCGGGTTAAAATATTTTATGATCATCCCTTGCCTTTCATGTCTTTCTATTTATATTTAGTGTAAATAATCGGATACAAACAACAATAGGATTAACATGAGCTTCGGATGGGACATAATAAAAAGATTTTCGGAAACTGATAATCCCTGTTTTTCTTATGATGAAGCAAAAGTTGTGTTTACTTTTACAGGTTGAATGTAAGTTTATACGTTTACTTTATGTGCGATATGTAAACATTTATGTTTACTTAGCGCTTGCATATATAAACATTTATGTTTACTTTTGTGAAGTAAAAAACAATAGGAATATACAAGGAAGTTAAGCTATGCGTAATCAAAAGAAATTATTACTAGAACAACTAGACCGAAAACTGGAACCATTTAAAGGAATCGAAAAAGTTCTTGTTCCGGCAACAGGTTGGATAAACAATATTCGTACAGCTCTCAATATGACTCTGGAACAATTAGGAAATAGACTAAATATGACCAAACAGGGTATTAAAAATATTGAGGAAAGAGAGTCTTCAGGATCAATATCAATAAAATCACTAAAAGAGGTTGGAAAAGCATTAGACATGCATTTTGTATATGGTTTTGTCCCAATTCATGGCTCAGCAGAAAATATGGTCGCTAAAAAAGCCTATAATTTGGCTAGAAAAATTGTTCTAAGAACTAGTCAAAATATGAAACTTGAGAATCAAGAAAATAGTGAAGAACGAATAAACCATTCCATAGCTGAATTAGCAAGCGAAATTAAACGAGAAATGCGAAAATCACTATGGAATTAGAATACCAAGATGGTCAAACTCCTTTAGATGAGGACGAAAAGGAAAGTCTTTTAATAAAGACAATAACTACGCATGGCGAACTAGATGAACATGAGCAGTTGAATATAGAAAAAGCTGTACAGTGGACAATCCAAAGTAGATTTAAACCAGAAAAAATACTAACAGAAGAATTCATCAAAACCCTTCATAAAAAAATGTTAGGAGAAGTTTGGACTTGGGCGGGTGAATTCAGAAAGTCTGAGAAAAATATTGGAGTTGAATGGATTAACATTGGTGTTGAACTGAAATATTTAATAGACAATACTAAATATTGGATTGAAAATAAAACCTATCCACCGGATGAAATAGCAATCAGATTCAAACATAGACTGGTCAATATTCATTGTTTTCCAAATGGAAATGGACGACATTCTCGAATAATGGCTGACATAATAATTGAATCTGTTTTTGGTAAAGATGTATTTACTTGGAATCAATCAAATATGGTTCAAGCAGACGAAACACGTAAAAAATATATTGCCGCTATTAGAGAAGGTGATAAAGGAAACATTAAACCGCTACTAGAATTTGCTAGGAATTAATAACAACAGCTAACAATGCATATAGTTTATGGTGGATGAAGTGCTAATTATGAACGAATGTAATAAAAATATCGTCATACTCGGGTTGAGAAATTTTATGATTACTCCCTTGCTTTTCATATCTTTTTATTGTCAGAGATTCGCGAAGACCGGGTCGGAATCATTATGATTAAGCTGACAGAACAACAAATAAATGAGATTGCAGACTCTCTGGATTCTGACATGAAATGTTTTTATAACAAATCGACTGGAGAAATAAAAACTATCCCGAACTTTGATAGTTGTTATATGGCTGATGAGGAACCGTGGGAGGAAGACCTAAAGGAATTAGAGGAGAACCGGGAAGATTATTTGGAATTTGATAATATGTCATCAAGAGAATCTTTTGAGGTAATGGCTGATTTTGCAGAAAATATTGACAATCCTATATTACGTGATAAGTTGATTAACGCATTGAATAAATCAAAACCATTCAGAAACTTTAAATGGCAAATTGATTATTCAGGAGAATACCGGCAAATTTGGTTCGATTTTAAAAGAAAAAGGTATATTGAGCGGGTTAAAGAACAATTAGAGAATTTCAATAGAATTGAGGATAATGAATAATAAAGAATTAGAGAAGAAAGTCAAGAAAATAGCAAGCTCGCTGATTTATGAAAAAGGATATGTATGCGCTGTAGATATGCTTATCAAGCTTGATTACTTGACGAAGAATGATTATGAAAATTGGCGATTTGGAAAGATTGAGTATTTAGAAAGAGCATGTAAAATAAATTTGAGCAAACTTTCCATCGTAAACAGGACAATTAAAAAAATTGCCGATGATTTAAAATTGGAAAAATCTCTGACAGGATATAACCAATACGGCAAAGGAATAAAACGTAGATTAATTTTCAGTAAATCAGGTGACAAAAATATTGAAAATGCCTATGCAACTCACTATTTGTATAAAAAACGGATTAATGAACTAAAAACGGACAAGGCGCCAGCGTATAACACGCGCTCATAAACAATGCGGGATGAAGTAGTAAAATGAAAAAGGAAAATGCGATAAAATAATTAATGATAGAAAAGTACGTGTTCACTGGGATAATGAGCAAGAACAATGGTATTTTGCAATAGTCGATGTAATAGCTATACTTACTGCAAGTGAAAACCCACAGGTTTATTGGAGGGTTCTGAAGAAGAGACTTTTAGCCGAAGGGAATGAAACCGTTACAATTTGTAATGATTTGAAAATGCTTGCCCCCAATGGTAAAATGAGGAAAACTCAACAGATTACAACCGATACGTTATCCAATGCCAATTTATAATCAGAGACACAAGTACAAAATACAAGCAAATCAAACAGGGGATGATACAGAAATTACTTACAGGGAGAACACGCCTGATATGAAGGAGAACCAGAATATAGAGTGGAAAAAGTCTTGGCGGGATGGGTATATCAAGTGGATCTGCGGCTTTGCCAACGCGGCCGGCGGTACGCTCGTTATCGGCAAAAACGACAAAGGCGTTTTCACCGGTGTTGACAATGCAGGGAAACTTCTTGAAGACATTCCAAACAAGGTCAGGGATATTCTCGGCATAATCGTTGATGTCAATTTGAAAACAGACAAAGGGAAAGAATTCCTGGAAATCCTGGTCGATTCCTACCCCTATCCGGTAAGCTATAAAGGGCAATACCATTATCGCAGTGGAAGCACCAAACAGGAACTCAAGGGGTCCGCGCTGGACGCCTTTCTTCTGAAAAAATATGGTCTGCACTGGGACGGTGTTCCGGTGCCGAATTTAGTATCCGAATCTCTTGATGAAAAGGCATTTACGCTTTTCGCAGAAAAAGCTGTCAAAAGCAACCGACTGGAAAATGCGGTATTGCAGGAAAACAGGGACTCACTGTTAAGAAAGTTGCATCTTGTTGAGGGCGCCTACCTGAAAAGAGCCGCAGCGCTCTTGTTCCATGAAGATCCTGAACAGTATGTTACGGGCGCCTATGTGAAAATCGGGTTTTTCAAAACAGATTCTGATCTGATCTATCAAGATGAGATTCACGGCAACCTGTTTCATCAAGTGGATAGCGCCATCGAGTTGTTGCTGACAAAATACATGAAAGCCTATATCAGTTATGAAGGGCTTCAGCGGGTGGAACGGTATCTTTTCCCCGCACCGGCATTGCGGGAAGCCCTGCTCAATGCGATTATCCACAAAGATTACAGCAGCGGTGTTCCTATTCAAATCAGTGTTTATGAAGACAAAATCTATTTTTGGAACAATGGACGTCTTCCCGAGAACTGGACAGTTGAGCGATTGCTGGAAAAACATTCATCTCAACCTTTTAATCCATTGATTGCCAATGCTTTTTTCCGAACCGGTCTAATTGAAGCCTGGGGACGCGGGATAGAAAAAATGCATAATGAATGTAAACAGCATGGCGCTCATCCCCCAATCTTTGATTATGAACCATCCGGTCTTATGCTGTTGTTTAAGGGAATCATTCCCGATTCGCAGGATAAGGGCACACCGGAAACCCGCCAGAAAAGTTCACTGAAAAGTTCACTGAAAATAGTATTGTGCATGCAAAAAGATAAAAATATAACTATTCCGGAAATTGCGGAACAAATCGGAATTACAGAACGTGGAGTAAAAAAACAGATATCAAAACTTAAAGCGGATGGTAAAATTACCCGCATAGGACCGGCCAAAGGCGGTTACTGGAAAATAATAAAGGAGTAGCCAATGGGAAATGAGTAAAATTCAACAGATTACAACCGATGCGTTATCCAATGCCAATTTAAACTTGATTATACCATATAAAATAATTAACGTATTTTATGGAAATTATTCGCAGTCGAGTCGCGACGCATATCACGAATAAGGGATTAAAGAAAATCAAAAGTCCGACTGACAATCTGGAGTTTTCTACAAATGAATAAATTAAAAGAAAACTTTGGGTACAAATGATCCGAAACAGGGAGTATATGCGCCATTATTAAAACAGATATAAGTGAAAATATACGCAACATGGCGTTTACACTAACGTTAGCCAAAATGTAAAATAAAAGCAGAAAAATTATCATTAAAAAGAAGCTTTGTAAAAAATATTTGATTTTCTTATCGTATTAACCTATATTTGTAAAGAAAACTGGAAAATATATACAAAGTTGATTATGATGTTAAAGAAATTACCAATAGAAAAAGACATTGAAACTAAAAAAGTTTTAAAGAAACTTGCATCGGCACATAGAGCATTAGCCGAATTGAAAGGAATTGTCGCTTCTATACCAAATGAAAACATACTAATCAATACATTAGGACTTCAAGAAGCAAAAGACAGTTCCGCAATTGAAAACATTATAACTACCCACGATGATATTTACAAAGCAGAACTAAATCTTAACGGTTTTAAATCATTAAGTGCCAAAGAAGTTCAAAATTACATTTCTGCATTAAAAAAAGGATTTGCGCTAATCTCTAAAAATAAACTACTGACAAACAATGATATTATCGCAATACAAGCTGAATTAGAGAAGAATACAGCAGGTTTTAGGAAAGTTCCCGGAACAGCGTTAAAAAATGCAACAACAGGTGAAACAGTTTATACACCACCACAAGAATACACGGTGATAGTTGATTTAATGAAAAAATTAGAGCAATTTATTAATGATGATACAATCTCAGACTTTGACCCATTAGTAAAAATGGCGATAATTCATTATCAATTTGAAAGTATTCATCCTTTTTATGACGGTAACGGACGAACAGGAAGAATAATAAATGTTCTTTATTTAGTGATGAAAGACTTATTGAACTTGCCTGTACTGTATTTGAGTAGATACATTATCTTGAATAAAGGAAATTATTATAAATTGTTACAAGAAGTTCGAGAAACGGACGATTGGGAGAATTGGCTGCTTTTTATGATAGACGGAGTAGAGCAAATTTCAAAAGAAACGATTGTATTAATCGGAAAAGTAAGAGAATTAATATTCGAATACAAACATTTGCTTCGGGATAATTATAAATTTTATAGTCAAGATTTACTGAACAATCTATTTAAACACCCTTACACAAAAATAGAATTTATAGAAAGAGACCTTGGCGTTTCAAGAATAACAGCAGCAAAATATTTAAACGAATTAGTAAAAGACGGGTTGTTAGTAAAACAAAAATTAGGAACAGGAAATTATTATATAAACAAAAGATTAATGAATTTACTGATAATGAGATAAAAACACTTTGGCTAACATTTTGTATAAGCAATGGCGGGCAAAGTGTATAAATTGAACGAATATGAATAAAATAAACGGTAGTATAAAAAAATGAACAGGAGAGCGAAAAAGTCCGCCACTGTGCATATGTGTTACCGTCACACACAATCTTAAAACCGAAACAGAACCATTATGATTAAGCTGACCGAACAACAAATAAATGAGATTGCAGACTCTCTGGATTCTGACATGAAATGTTTTTATAACAAATCGACTGGAGAAATAAAAAATATCCCGAACTTTGATAGTTGTTATATGGCTGATGAGGAACCGTGGGAGGAATACCTAAAGGAATTAGAGGAGAACCGGGAAGATTATTTGGAATTTGATAATATGTCATCAAGAGAATCTTTTGAGATAATGGCTGATTTTGCAGAAAATATTGACAATCCTATATTGCGTAATAAGTTGATCAATGCATTGAATAAATCGAAACCATTCAGAAACTTTAAATGGCAAATTGATTATTCAGGAGAATACCGACAAATTTGGTTCGATTTTAAAAGAAAAAGGTATATTGAATGGGTTACGGAACAATTAGAGAATTTCAATAGAATTGAGGATAATAAATGATTCCGTTGAATTAGCATGAGACTTCCAATAAAGCATTTTGTATTGATTTACATGAAAAAACCGATACAAGTAGTTCTCAGTGATATAATTTGCTAAAAACCGTTCTTATGTCAAAGACATCTCTCGGGATAAGTTGTATTTCCGAATAAATTGCTTCTAAAAACTTATTATTTTGAATATTTACCCTCATTATACAAGTTTTGGCTCTAAATAGCCGTACTTCACCCCGTGTCTGATAAATCTTTTCACATTACATGCAATCGCAGCAAAGATTAATTGTAATTCTGTTCGACT
>JAUVYH010000067.1 GCA_030603165.1 Fidelibacterota bacterium | reverse complement strand
CCGCCGCCCTTCAACACATCAATGGATTCGACTACTTCCAGCCAGTTCCCGACGGCTTTTCCGAGGGGCTGATTCATATCGGTGATCACCGCTTTGACCTTTAACCCAAATTGCTGACCTACATTTTTCAACTGTTTAGCCAATCGCTGACTCTGATTGTATTCGGATAAAAAGGCGCCATTGCCGGTTTTGACATCCAGAACAAGACCATCGATGCCTTCCGCAATTTTCTTACTTAAAATACTGCCGCAGATCAGCGGAATTGATTTCACAGTCGAAGTCACATCCCGCAGGGCGTACATTTTACGGTCAGCCGGCACAAGTTCCTTAGTCTGCCCGCCCATAGCCAGACCGTATTCCTCTACGAGCCGGATAAATTCCCTTTTAGGCAGCATTACATTAAAATTCGGGATGCTTTCGAGTTTATCCAGCGTTCCGCCGGAATGTCCCAGGCTCCGACCGGAGATCATCGGCACGACACATCCGACGGCATTAGCAAGCGGCGCCAGGATCAGAGAAACTTTATCGCCGACGCCTCCGGTACTGTGTTTATCCACCTTGAATGCTTCGATATGAGATAAATCGATAGTTTCACCGGAGTGCAGCATGACGTCCACCAGTGCAATGGTTTCACGATCGGTCATTCCCTGAAAGTTGACCGCCATCAACCAGGCAGCCATCTGGTAATCGGGAATATCTCCCTTGACGTATGCGCCGATAAAATCTTTGATCTCATCCGCTGTATGTTCATTGCCCATTTTCTTTTTTTCAATGAAATCTGTTGGGATCATAATATGCTCCGTTTTAATAAAATCAGGTTTGTTTTATCTGTTTGGATTTTCGTTTGAATATCCTGAACAACTTCGAAAAATCCACTACTTTCTGCTCCCAGGTTGCATAATAAATCAAATAGGCGCCCACCAGCGACAGCAGTATATTGGGAGTCCACATCGCCCAGAAGGGTGAAATGATTACCATATCCGCCAGCTCCTCTCCACCGATTAAAAATACATAATACGCCAAAAAGAAAAGAATACTTAGCGTGGCAGCCATTGTAATACCTCCGCGCCGGGTCATGACTCCCAATGGAGCGCCCAATAAAACGAATACAATACAGGCAAAGGGAATGGAAAATTTCTTGTGGATTTCAACTTCATACTTGTTGATCTGCTTCTGATAGCTCTTAGCCAGTTTAAATTCACCTTTTAGCCTGGTATAAATAGAATTCAGCCGTCGATTTTTAGTTTTAGCTGCCGCAGATGATAAATCTGTAAGGTTGTGCTCTTTCTTCAAATCAATGATTTTCTTGATCTCGGCAATATTAAATACAACCGTTGTATCAAGTTCTTTTTTGATTAATTTCTGGATTTTACCATAGATTTTGTCGCGCTCAAGGGTATATTTTTTCACATTCTTCCGCATCATGCCAATAGTCATTTCCCGGTCGCCCCTCCGGGCGGATTCCCGGCGTTCCAGCATCAGATTATCTACCGGTATGGCGATGCGGTGTTTTTGAAAATCAGTTCGCCGGTAGTCTTCCAGGTCTTCCAGGTCCAGTTCGTGAATCTCACCGGAAAAAAGCGTAAAAAGAACTGTGTTCCCGTCCACCTCAACATACCCGCTGTCGGCATAAATGGTCGTTTGGACCGAATGCGAGTCTTTGCTGTAAATTGTCAATTTCCGCAAATGATCACCGGATTTCCCTTTGACATAAATGGAGTAATCGGGAATATCATCCATGAAATAACCGGGTTCAATATTCAAACCGGGACGCTTTCGATAGATATCCCCCGACAGTAATCTGGCTTTATGGTTAAAATCCGGCAGGATATTATTATGAAAAAATACCATAAAAACCGCCACCACAATTCCAAAAATGATACCGGGTCCCAAAATAGTCAGGAAACTGATGCCGCTGGCGCGCATTGCCGTGATCTCATTGTCTTCCGCCAGCCTGCCGTATGCCATCAGCGAAGCAACCAGCACCGCCATGGGAATCGACATAGCGATAATCCAGGCGAGGTTCAAATATAAAAATTCGAAAATCACCGCCCCCGGCAATCCTTTACCTAACAGCCTGTCAACTGACTTTATCAGAAAATTCGCCAGCAGGACAAATGTCACCACGCCAATGGAAAATAAGAAGGGAAACAACAGTTCCCGATATATGTATCTGGCGCCGATCCAAGCGCCGCTAAAGGAGACACATTTTTTAATTACTCGCTTCATTTAGTGAAATATACATTAATCGTAAAATTTTTCATAAGCCTTATTATAGTGAAAAACGGTTAAAAAGAAAATGTCCAAATTATCTATTTTAACCTGAATAATTCATCCTGATTAGTCAGAATGAATTTGAAGGTTAATCCCGACGAAGTGTAATAATTCATAAACATAATTAAATATTTTATTTCTTAACATATTGACTATCCCAATTATTATCAAGCAGTTATAGTGAATATAACACATGTTTGCGAATTATCGGAGTTTATAAGGTTTTTTATTGTTTTTCACCCCAATGCTTGTTATACTTTTCCATTACAGAAAGGGTTTTAATTGAATTATCAAAGATACGCAAAACTGTTCCTAATAATTTCTTTCGGCTTTGCTTTGCTAATCACATCGGTTCAGTGCGGGAAAACCGATGTATCGGACGGTCCGGTCTTCCTGATACAAAATCCGCAATTACTCGTAAAGAACATCGCTTCCAATTATATCATGGTCCCGCGATTTGCTTCAGATGCTGAAACTGTCATATTCAACGGTCGATTGGATGGAGATCTGTGGGATTGTATATACACAATTCCAGCCCGGGGCGGAGAATATCAAAAAATTCTGGAAGATACCGAAAATCTGTTATTCCCATCTTTTTCATCCGATCAAACAAAGATCATCTATTCCAAGGGCTTAGCGCGGCAGATCACTCTTTATGACATTGAGACGGAACAAAAGTCAGCCCTGCCGATTTTCGGCAACTCGCCGATTCTGCTGCCGGATAATGCTACGGTTCTTTATACCGGTGTGATCGACGCCAACCTGAAACTCTATCACATCCCGTCTCATCAATCCGGAAATATCACCGAATCTTTCGTCAGCGCCAATTTTTCCCCGGCGCTCCTGACAGATATGCGCACGCTTCGCTGGATCGAAAAACTTAAAAACGGGCAACACCGGATTTTTCAAACTTCCTTAGATACTCTCAAGACACAGGCAATTCATACAATTATCGAGCCTATCGCAGCTATCACATCCAGTCCCGGCGGACGCTGGCTGCTTGCCAATCAACCAAACGGAGCGTTGATCGGGGTTAATCCGGCAGACTCACTGACGGCAAGGGTTGAAGTACATTCCGATACCGGTAAAACTTCCGCGCCGCTAATTTCTCAACCGGATTGGGCGTCGAGCGGAAACAAACTCCTATATGCATCAGTACCACGGGATAAATTTTCCACCCGGAATCCCTTCTTCAAACGAGGATATTATGTCGCCGATCTGATAATTGCCGAATTGAAATGGGAAAAGATAGACGATAGGGATATATTCCGAGCTCTGCCGCCTCAGCAATTAGACCTGTTTCCGGTATCTGAAATTCGGCAAACAGCAGAAAAAGCTCTTCCGGCAGAATTAAATAATCCTCCCAAAATTGTTTCCGATCCACCGGACACCGTCTTTCAGGGTGATTTTTACATTTACAGGGTGCAATCGGTAGAGATCGACTTATTCGATGTTCTGGAATATCGTCTGCTTTCAGGACCGGCAGCGGCGGAAATGCTGCCTAAAAGCGGCATTCTCTACTGGGCGCCGTCGGATACCGGAAACTATGAGTTTATCCTCACCGTGAGCGATGAAAAAGGCGCCAGGGACGTTCAGAGTTTTGTTGTAAACGTTCTGGCAAATCCGGATTGGAGTCAAAAAGATTTCACCTATCCGAAAAAGCCGCTTGTAAAAGGTGAATATATTGCCGGGCTGGCTTTCAAAGACCCGAATAATGACGGCTTATTGAGCGCCGGCGAAGAAGCTCAAATCCTGATCGATCTAAAAACTCGTTCTACCGAGATGGATAGCGTTAAACTGCAATTAATCACAACGACCCGCTCGGGCGAGATCGAGATGGAAAACGAGATCATTTTTGAACACTGTTCGACGGATAAGTGGAGCCGTAAAATCATTCCGATCAAAGGACTTGCCGGACTGCGCAACCGCCCGATAGTGATTCGGGGTATTTTACAAAACGACACGGGAATCGATATACTGCCTGCCAGTCTCGTAATTTCGGCACACAATCCAAATCCTCCGCAATATTAGACAAATGTTACACAATCTGAAACTTTTCCGTCATTAAATTGTCTAATTTGTATGAATACCTTGACGGCACGAACAATGATGACTATATTTAATTAGATATAAACAGGGTGACATCATGAAAAAATTATTTCTCAAAACCTTACTTTTAATACCCGGCATCTTACTTTTATCCGGTTGCTATACAAAATTGGCGGAGCCCGTAACCCGTGAAGAATATTATTTGGAACAGGATACCACCCAATATACCGAGCAGGACGAATCCTACGAAAACTATATATTGGACTCTCCCGATCTCTCAGAATACAACCAGGGATACCGGGACGCCTACCGGGAATTTTTAAACAGCAATTTATGGTATGGGTACAATTCCTACAGCAGCTTCTATAATCACAATCCTTACTGGTACTCTCCCTGGAGTTCTTACCATTCCTGTTATCCGGGGTATTACGATCCTTTTTTCTATGATCCATTTTATGACTGGGGTTATTACAGTTATGGTTATTATAATCCCTACAGTTATCGTAATTTCGGCTATTACCATAATCCATATTCCAGATATTATTACAGCCATGGGTATTACAATCACGGGGGCGGCTATTATTATGGAGGATATACCGGCTCACAAACAATATCTGAGGGCAGGCAGCAGAAAAAAGTTGACCGACAACCAAAAATCAAATCCCCACCCGGTAATCAGCTTAGCCGCATTCCGAATGATTTAAATTCCGATTTTCAGACCAGCCTGGACCTGCCGATGAGCGCAGGGCCCGGAAGTATGGGATCGTCCGGCTCGAGTAGGGATAATTTGCCGCCAACTGTCTCCAAGCCACACAATCCTGAGAGACTTAAAGAAGTTTTAACAGAAAAACAATTGAAAGAAAGACTCAAACCCAAACCACAAGACAAATCGATTCCGGGTTTTCAAAATAAATTATTACCGCCAAAGTCTCCAGACCCAGAAATAAAACGATACCCCTCATCAAAGCCAGGCATTAAAAGAACCGGCAGCCCGGCGCCCAAACCAAAACCTAATATCAATAAGGAAACAAAGCCTGCAACAAAATCCTCGTCAAGCCGGAAAAAGACAATATCAAGACCAACACGCAAATCCTCATCCGGTAAATCTTCCAGTTCATCCGGCAGCAGTCCGTCTTACCGAAGCCCGTCCAAAAACAGTTCCAGTCGTTCATCATCGGTCCGCAGTTCATCAGGCAGCAAGAGTTCCGGCAGTTCATCTTCCCGATCAAGTTCATCAAAAAGTTCATCGTCAAAATCATCGTCATCAAAAAGTTCATCGAAAAAAAGTCGTTAGCAGGAGTATTCTTCATGTTCTCAGTTCGGAAAATTATCATCATACTGACAATCACACTTTGTATACCCGGTTTTATCTCAGCCCAATTTTTGAGCGAGCCTATGAGTATCGAAGCGTTACGACCTTTTTGGAATATCAGCGGATTTGGTGCGTCTTCCTTTTCATTACATAACAACGCCCTGTTGTCCGGTGATATATCTTCCACCCAATCCAACCCGGCGTTTCTGATCAATATCAAACGGGCTAAAGCCAGCCTGTCAATAAACAATTTATTTAATAACTATTCATCTTCTTTAAATGGCACTAATTCTGGGATTAACTCTGAATCGACGACCTTTCACACCGATTATTTCGGATTTGCCTACCCGGTTGAGGTCTATCAGGGCGCCATGGTCTTAGCTGTCAGTTACAAACCTTCGGCTTACTATTACTCAACCCTGAAAAGTAGCGGCATTGCCACCATCGATCTCGGTAACGTCACAGAAGAAATGGATATTGAGGAATCCGGTTCAATGAACACCCTGTGTTTTGCCGGCGCCGTTGAATTCATGCCGAATTTCAATTTCGGAATGTCGCTGAATTTTCACAGCGGCAATCGCAGCTACGAATCCATACAGTACGAATCAGATACAGAAAATATTTTCACTTACTCCACCATTAATAACCTTGAAACAATAAAACCAGAATACGACGGATTTAACATGGACTTGGGAATGACATACCAGTCCGATAATTTTAAATTCGGTTTGCGACTGTCAACCCCGTTAAACCTACACATTCATGAATTAAGTGAATTTTCAAAATACTATACATACGACACGGGTTCAGACTCACTTTGGATTGACAATTATAATATTGAATACACATCCCGATATCCGTGGGAAGTGGCCCCGAGTTTTGCTATTAAACTCGGTTCAATCACCCTTGGGGCAGACCTTATTGTCCACAACTGGCAGGATATAGAAGTCGATCAACTGGATATCAAAGATGAAGTCAATCGTGATCTCTACTGGAACCTGCGCAAAACAACCGATATCGGAGTCTCGGCAGCGCTTCCGATCGGACGGGCAATTTCAACCCGAATCGCCTATCGCCGGATTCCGTCACCCTATGAAAATCCGGATCCTGATGACGAATATTTTCACCTGTTCGGCGCCGGCGTTGAAACCATTATCAGTAAATCCTTCATTTTAGGCTGTGCGTATCAGCGGGCAATTGGCAACCAGACGATTTCTCATCCATATTTCGACACCTTCAGCGCTCAAAAATACCAGGAAGACCGTCTGACTGTTTCCATGGCGGTTCTTTTTTAAGGAGGTTTGATAATATAACCTTAACATCCGGCAGATGCCGGACTGTAAATTCATCCCGAAGTTTCAGGACAAAATGATAAATGACAACTTTATTCTATCACACCCCCTAAATAAATGAAAATAATTCGTCGTATCTTCATTAATATTCTGCTCTTTAATTCCATCTCTTTCGCTTCAAATAGTCCCCAACTATATCATCAGCAGGTTGAAAAATTAGCATATAATCAATTCGATCAGATCACCTGTGTTGTGGAAGCGGGATCGCTTCAAATCAATAGTGTTAAGATTTTTATCCGTTTTGAAGAGGGCGATCTGTTTAATGAATACAGTATGGTAAATGATAAAGGCGTATATGCGTTCCGAATAATCCCGGAAATGGCGCGGTCCGATTCATTTTATTATTTTATCACGGCAGAATTCAGCGATTATTCCATTGTTGCATATCCAGCCGATAATCCGAAAGAAAATCCAATTGTCGTCCCTGTCGTCGAACCAAGACGGGTTGCCAAAAAAATCGCCGTTAAAAAAGTGGAAAAAATATACTGCGATCTGGGAAGAAATATCGAAAAGGTCAGATCGGTAACAATCTATACGCGCTACGAGAAAAAAGGAAGATATTCATCGGCTCCAATGGCGCTTTCCGGCGGACGTTTTCAATATAAGGTGTTGCCGCCATCGAAAAAAAACCGAATTCTTTTTTACTACATTGTGATTAAATATATGGATCATACACTCCTGTCATATCCATCGAATGACTTTGACAATAATCCTGATTACCGGGTGCTGCAGGGAAGACGAATGTAATTATTTCAAAAATTGTGCAGAAAAACTTTGAGAATCAGCGCATTGACATGTATATTCTAACAGGAATTCACAAGATATGAAGAAACGACTACTCATACTAATATTTTTACTAACTATCATATTTATTACCGGTGTTTTTGCTTCTGATTCCACGTCGGAAACAAAGGAGATTTGGGTACTCCAGATAGATGGCGTCATTAACCCTGTGGCGGCGTCTTACATTCATGAAAACATCACCCGCGCCGGTAAAGAAAATGTCGAGTGTCTGATCCTACAGATGGATACTCCCGGCGGTTTGATGACCTCAATGCGTGACATCATTAAAGATATTCTGAACTCTTCCGTTCCCGTGGCGGTCTATATCAGTCCGCGGGGCGCACAATCCGCTTCCGCCGGCGTCTTCATTACCGTATCAGCCCATTTCGCCGCCATGGCGCCCGGAACAAATATCGGGGCGGCGCACCCGGTTACCCTGGGCGGCGGCGGTAGTCCCTTCGGCGGCGGCAAACCCGATTCCGCCGGCACCGAAGCCATGATGGAAAAGGTAACCAACGATGCGGTGGCTCAGATTCGCAGTCTTGCCCATGAACGCGGTCGCAACGAAAAATGGGTCGAGGAAGCCGTCCGGAAAAGTGTTTCCATCACCGAGACCGAAGCAGTTGAGATGAATGTGGTTGATCTCGTCGCCAGGGACCTGGATGAATTCATTGAATATCTCAACGGGAAACAAGTCGAACTCCCTTCCGGTGAAAAAACTCTGTCCACCCATAATGCCAGAATAATTGTTCGAGAGATGGGCTTCCATCGCAAAATATTAGATGTTATCAGCAACCCGAATATTGCCTATTTATTGATGATCCTGGGATTTTACGGGCTGTTTTTTGAAATCCGCAGTCCCGGCGCCATTTTCCCCGGTGTTCTGGGCGTTATTTTTCTAATTCTGGCATTTTTCGCCTTCCAGGTACTGCCAATTAATTATGCCGGTCTGGCGCTTATTATCGTCGCTATTATCCTGTTTATTTTAGAGGTGAGTATCACCAGCTACGGGCTGTTAACCATTGGAGGATTAATCTCTATGATATTAGGATCCATGATGCTGTTTAACGTCAGTGAAGCGCCCAAAGATCTGTTTTCCGTTTCACTGTCTGTCATTATTCCCGTTGTTATTTTCACGGCGCTTTTCATCATCATCGCGGCGTCTTTCGTTGTCAAAGCCCATAAACGCCAGCCCGTCACCGGCGCGGAAGGCATTATCGGAGAAGTCGGTATTGCCGCTTCCGATATTTCCACCGAAGGCATAGTCAAAGTTCACGGTGAAATCTGGAAAGCCATTGCGCTCCAGCCCATTTCCCAGGGCGCAAAAATCATTGTGAAATCGGTGGAACGCATGCAATTAACCGTAGAAGAATATAAACAAGTATAAAATAAGGAGAATACCATGCAACTTCCTATCTTAACCATCATTGTTTTAGTGATTTTTGTCCTGTCCAGCGCTATCCGTATTTTAAAAGAATACGAACGAGGCGTTATTTTCCGATTAGGTCGCTTGATCAATGCAAAGGGACCGGGAATATTTCTGATCATCCCCTTCGTCGATAAGATGGTCAGAGTCAGCTTGCGTACAATCGTTATGGACGTGCCACCCCAGGACATAATCACAAAAGATAATGTGTCCGTCAAAGTTAATGCAGTAGTCTATTTCCGGGTATTGGATCCATCCAAAGCAATTGTCGAGGTAGAAGATTTCACTTATGCCACATCACAGCTGTCCCAGACGACGCTCCGCAGCATTTTAGGCGAAGCCGAACTGGATGAACTGCTTTCCAGCCGTGATAAGATCAATCAGAAACTGCAGAATATTATCGACAAACAAACCGATCCGTGGGGCATTAAGGTTTCCCAGGTTGAGATCAAACATGTCGATCTACCCACTGAAATGCAGCGCGCAATGGCAAAACAGGCTGAAGCAGAACGGGAACGCCGCGCCAAGATCATCAACGCCGAAGGTGAATATCAGGCGTCGGCGCGACTCTTGGAAGCCGGTGAAGTTCTCAGTAAAGAACCTATCACCGTTCAATTACGCTTTCTGCAAACTCTGAGGGAAGTGGCTACCGAAAATAATTCAACAATTATTTTCCCAATCCCCATTGACCTTTTTAAACCTTTTATAAAAATGCTCGAAAAAAATGGAAAAGAAGTCTAAACGAAAAAATAAAATTGCAGCTAAAATTCAGCATTTTTAGAAATCAATATACCCCCGTTTTTCGGGGGTATGTTTTTTAACAAACAATCCTTAAATTTTGTCTATGGAACTTTTAAAGCAAAAAATAGAAAAACTTCGCCGGAAGATCAACGAAGCCAATTACAACTACTACATCCTCGACAATCCCACCATCAGCGATGCTGAATACGACCGGCTGATGCGTGAATTACAGCAATTAGAAGAAAACTATCCACAATATAAAACGGCAGATTCCCCAACTCAGCGGGTCGGCGCAAGCCCGCTAAAAAAGTTTAATACAGTAACTCACCGTATTCCCCTGCTGAGTCTCGATAATGCCATGAACGAAGCGGAAGTTCTCGAGTTTGTCAGTCGAGTCCAAAAAGCCCTGCCCGATGAGCAGGTTGAATTCGTTGCCGAACCGAAAATCGACGGATTGGCGGTGGAATTGGTTTATGAGAACGGAATATTTGTGTCGGGCTCTACCCGTGGAGACGGCGTCACCGGCGAAGATATTACTCAGAATCTTAAAACCATTCGCTCAATCCCGTTGCAATTGCGCTCCGGTAAACATCCGGTCCCGTCACTGTTAGAAGTGCGGGGCGAAGTATATATGGATCGCAATGATTTCGAGCGGCTAAACGAGCAGCAGTTAGCTGAAGGCAAACCGGCTTTCGCTAATCCCCGCAATTCAGCCGCCGGT
This sequence comes from Fidelibacterota bacterium, assembly GCA_030603165.1. Classification (GTDB taxonomy): domain Bacteria; phylum Fidelibacterota; class UBA2242; order UBA2242; family UBA2242; genus UBA9312. Next base: position 6,196 of record JAUVYH010000067.1, on the reverse strand, counting down.
TCTTTGCGCCAACTGGATTCCCGCATTACCTCCACCCGACCATTGAGTATTTTCTGCTATGCCCCCGGAAGTTGTGAGGGCTTTTCATTCGAAACACATAATGAATTTTTGCAGACACTTCCGCAATGGGGTTTTCGGATCAATCCGCTGATAAAATTATGTAAAACAACTGATGAACTGATCAATTATTACCGCTCTATCGAAACTAAACGGGTCACTATATCTTATGATATCGATGGAGTCGTCTTCAAGGTCAATTCCATCAGACAGCAACAAGCGCTGGGAATTAAATCCCGCAGTCCGCGCTGGGCAATTGCCGGAAAATTCAAAGCCCAACAGGAAATTACACAAATTCTGGAAATCGAAGCCAGTGTGGGACGTACAGGCGCGATCACACCGGTGGCGCATCTTCAGCCTGTTCGGATCAGCGGCGTCACAGTTTCCAACGCAACTCTCCACAACCAGGATGAGATTGACCGGAAAGATATCCGGGTTGGTGACTGGGTCATCATCCAGCGGGCTGGCGATGTAATCCCACAAGTTGTCAAAGTCGTGACCGAACGGCGCAACGGATCTGAAAAACCTTACCGGATTCCGGCTGAATGTCCTGTTTGCGGAAGTCATGTAATTCGTCCGGAAGGCGAAGTGAAACACCGCTGTCAGAATATTAATTGCCCGGCTCAGATCAAGGGTCGCATCCAGCACTTCGTATCCAAACGTGCCATGAATATCGACGGATTGGGAGACAAGCTGATTGAGCAGATAGTTGACAGCGGACTGATTCACAGCATTGCCGATATCTACTTTTTAAAAAAAGATGATCTTGCCGCCCTGGAACGAATGGCGGACAAATCCGCTCAAAACGTTATTAGCGCCATCGACGCCAGTTGTAAAACCACACTCGCACGATTTATATACGCGCTGGGCATTCCCAATGTTGGCGAACACATGGGTAAAGTCCTGGAGCGGGAATTCAAAGACCTTAAAACCCTGATAGCTGCCGATTATGAGCGCCTGGAAGCAGTAGAAGGCATCGGACCAATTGTTGCCCGCGCTATCCGGGATTTTTTCGATGAAGAAAAAAATCTACAAACAGTCAACAGGCTGCTGGAAGGCGGAGTCAGCATCGCCAAAAGCGAAACCGGCACACAGGATGAACGCTTTGCCGGCAAGACATTTATCTTCACCGGGACATTGACTCAATTCACTCGTGACGAAGCCAAAGAGATGGTGGAGAAACTGGGCGGCAAAGCCAGCTCTTCAGTAAGTAAAAAAACCGATTATGTGGTGGTGGGCGAAAACGCTGGTTCAAAAGCGGGTAAAGCTAAAGAACTGGACGTAAAAATAATAAGCGAAGATGAGTTTTTGGAAATGGTAAATATATAATCTTTTCTTTAACAAACAATCTGATCAATTACTAATGATTGGAGGATAATTATGAAACTAAAAAGAAGTCACATATTCATCAGTCTCATTGCTGTTATACTGATGGCTCTCACAGGATGCCGGGAGATCACTACAAGCACCAGGATTTTCAGTGACGGCTCCTGTGAGCGGACAGTTCTTATCGAAGGCGATTCAAGCGATGTGTTCAGCGGTTCCTATCCCCTGCCATTAGATTCATCCTGGACTTTTGAGATTAAAAAAGACTCATCAGAAAAGGTGAAATATTTTTATTCAGCTACAAAATCATTCAAGAGGGTATCTGATCTGAATAACGAATATCTATATGATAGCGTCAGCACTTTTTCAAAGGTCGATAGATCTATCAAATTGAAAAAACATTTTAGGTGGTTTTTCACTATTTTGACCTATCAAGAAATTTACAGGGACGTTAATCCATTTAAACAAATTCCCATTTCGAATTATCTGTCGGATGATGAGATAAATATACTTTTTGCCGATGACGATAACCCAAAATACTTTTCCGGCAAGGATAGTATAAAGAATGCAGAAACCAAGAACGAAGTTGAGGAGAAATTTGAAACATGGTTCGGAATCAATATTTTTGAGGAGTTCTATCAAGCATTTTTACAGGGCGCAGCACAATTAGGTGATTCAAATCTCACACAAGAAAAAATATTATCAAAAAAAGATATTTTAACAAAAACAGTTTTGGCGGATACCATAAGTTTCTTTGAAATTGATGAAGATAATTTGCTCGATTCTCTAATCAATATATGCGAAAACACATTTCAGACACCGGACGTCTTGAAACTTTTAGAAAAAGGGAATGACACATTTCAAGAGCTTAAGAATAAATTAGCCGCTTTTGAAATATTCTGGACCGAGGGATATACCAATAAAGTGTTTATGCCGGGACGACTTATTGACGCAAATGCTGAAGCTGTCGAGAGCAATAAGGTTGTTTGGGAAGTGGAAGTTGGTAATTTTTTTCTCAGAGATTTCGAGATGCGGGCTGAATCGCGGATTGTTAACCGCTGGGCAATACCGGTTACTGCTGTAATTCTTGTAGTGATATGCGGTGGATTGGTTATAGCTGCATTCCGCCGTAGAAAAATGTAGGCAGACCGGAATTCGATCTGACATTCTCATTCTCTTATCGGGACAATTCTTAGTTTGATTTATACAGCCACAGAGACACAGAGACACAGAGAACACAGAAATTTTTTATTTTCAATTCTACTCTTAGTCTGATTTATACCAATCGTGGCAATTACACCAGGGGTTTTCTTTCCCGGTTTCAATTCTACTCTTAGTCTGATTTATACGGATATAGGGATATAAGGGTATAAGGATATAGTGAAGTGCCATTGTAAGCCGCTGTGTTTCAATTCTACTCTTAGTCTGATTGTGTTGGTTTATTCGTTTATTGGTTTATTGGTTGAACTGGGTGAATTGGGTAATTGGTTCATAGGTTTTCTACAGGATTTGTTTTCCATAATTCGCGTGAAGAAGCCATTTCCAGACCGGAGTGACGGATATATGGATTCCATTTCGTTCCAATTCGTCTTCCTGGTTCCAGGTAAGAATGGTTCCCTGTTCAATCTTCAGTTTTCTGCATCCGACGGCGAGTCCTTGAATTTCTCGCTGCTGATTGTTTTCGTTCAGGTCGTGGCAAACCTGAAACGCAGCGGCTTCATGTCCATAATCATAAATGAGAAAGTCGCACTCTCTTTGGTTTTTATAGTAAAAGATTTGAGCATGGCGGCGCTTTAACTCCAGATATACGACCTGCTCCAATAACCGCCCCCTGTCAGGTGTAAAACGAACCGGCAGTACGGCGGAAAAACCGTTATCAACGGCAAAAGTCTTCTTCTGAGACAACAGCTGAGTTTTATGAGAATAGGAAAATTTGGACAGACTGAAAATAAAATAGGACATTTCCAAAAATTTTATGAAATCCCTGCCGGTGTCCCGGCTGATGGAAAATTGGTCGGCTAATCTCTTCAGGTTGACCGGGTTCGTAAATTGTCCCAACAGATACAGCGCGACATCTTTGAGGAGCATGGCGTCCCGGACGCCAAACCTGCCGGCAATGTCCTTATAAATGATCGTATTGAAATAGGTCGATAAGAGATCCATCTTCGATCCGTTTTCAGCCTGTTCCACGACTTCCGGCATAGCGCCGTAGTTTATATAGAGTTCAAACCGGTTTAAAATTGTATCCGCGTTCAAGATCAATTCTTCCGGACTATGAGGATCAATACCATGAAACACTAGAAACTCCGCAAAGGAAAACGGAAAGAGCTGTTTCTCGATCAGACGACCGGTCAAACGGGCGGCATAGTCCGAACTCAACAGAGCGCTGTTGGAACCTGTGAGGAAAAATTTCATGCTTCCTTTGTGCAGATCGTATTGATATTTTAGCCAGATTTCCCATTTGGGAAGTGTCTGAATCTCATCGAAAAACAGATATAACTTGCCCTGCGGTTGTTTGATCCGACGATATTCACGGGTGATCGTATCCAGAATCTCCTCCGCCGGACAACCTGCAAATGCCGGGAAATCAAAGTTTACCATCAGAATATTTTCCGGAGCCACCGACTGGTCAAGAAGCCGGTTGATGATCTGCTTCATCAAAAAACTCTTCCCGCAACGACGTACGCCGGAAATCGCCAGAATATGGTCCATCTCAAACAATTTGACCACGTCATCCAAAAGCTCCCGCCGGACGCCCGATCGGTAACGACGTCCCATCCAATGCAGATTTTGTTCGACTAAATAACTTTCAAGCATATTTATTGACCTCCATAAACGTCAATAAATATAAATATTGACGAGTGTAAAAGTCAATAAGATCTTTCTGCCCACAGATAAATTGGAGGGAAAAGAGCCAGAGTTTGCGCTTGCAGATGAAATAATATTTGATGTGGGTGGCGGTGAAATTAGTTGAACTGGGTGAATTGGGTAATTGATTCATTGGTTTACTGGTTTATTAGTTTATTGGAAATCAGTTTTACCGAAGGCGTCCCGACAATGTTTAGGTTTCAACGATTCTATATAAATCACCGATACAAACCGGAATTCAGAAAAAATAATCCCGCTTTCTTGTCGAGACAATTCTACTCTTAGTCTGATTTATACTTCGCACCAAGTACAGCGCTAACGATGAATTCCAAAGTTTCAATTCTACTCTTAGTCTGATTTATACAAGAATGAATTCGGAAAGCCGGTCGCGAATTATTGGTTTCAATTCTACTCTTAGTCTAATTTATACGCCGTATTGACGTTTTTGGAGTCAAAGGCGCCATTGTTTCAATTCTACTCTTAGTCTGATTTATACTCTCTTCATCCGACGCCTTCAGGAGCGTTCTCATTTGTTTCAATTCTACTCTTAGTCTGATTTATACCAGCCGCCGCCTGTCCTCTTCTACCCTTATCTCTTGTTTCAATTCTACTCTTAGTCTGATTTATACCCAACTGAAGAAGTTAAACCTACAGTTATTTCCAAGTTTCAATTCTACTCTTAGTCTGATTTATACCCAACTGAAGAAGTTAAACCTACAGTTATTTCCAAGTTTCAATTCTACTCTTAGTCTGATTTATACAAGTTAATTCAGTATTGACAAAAGCAGGGCTGTACAGTTTCAATTCTACTCTTAGTCTGATTTATACTGAAAATGCGAGTGCAGCGCAAATAGAGGGTAAGCCGTTTCAATTCTACTCTTAGTCTGATTTATACAGAGAAACGCATACATGGAAATGAGACGTAAAAATGTTTCAATTCTACTCTTAGTCTGATTTATACGTAGGGTTCCTTATATGCGGCGTAACGGTGATATTTGTTTCAATTCTACTCTTAGTCTGATTTATACGAAAGTGAAATGGTTGATCCTGAAAAGTTCAAAGCAGTTTCAATTCTACTCTTAGTCTGATTTATACCAAACAAGAAGAACGGGGATCGGTCGGGTTTACGGTGTTTCAATTCTACTCTTAGTCTGATTTATACGCGGTATGCTTGTTGGCGTGCATACGACAGAGCCGGGTTTCAATTCTACTCTTAGTCTGATTTATACTAAAACAAAGACCCGATTATGTATGTATCCAAACTGGTTTCAATTCTACTCTTAGTCTGATTTATACATGAACGGTGATACAGCAAGATACCCCACTTCTTGTTTCAATTCTACTCTTAGTCTGATTTATACGCAGAATTTAGTCACTTATTGGAAATTTTTAAGGCGGTTTCAATTCTACTCTTAGTCTGATTTATACAAACAACAAGGTGTTTATCAAACAACTGGAAACGCTGTTTCAATTCTACTCTTAGTCTGATTTATACTTTGTTTATGCCAAGGATGATAGCTTGCTTTATATGAGTTTCAATTCTACTCTTAGTCTGATTTATACCCTATGGCAAAAGAACGCTACTAATAAGTACGACTTAGTTTCAATTCTACTCTTAGTCTGATTTATACAGAGGAACTACGTATAAAGGAAGCCGTTACTGAAGTGTTTCAATTCTACTCTTAGTCTGACTAATCTTCTACACTTAAAAAAATATCATTCAATAGAAACAAGTACTTACGTGACATCAATTTTCTCTTGGCACTACAATATTTGTTTTTCTATGATTTCTACAATTCTCTTCTTGTAGGTGGAATAGCTACCCCTACTGAATTAAAGACCTTTCCACAAACTCCTTGACATTCACTTCTTATCGCCAAAGTTCTTCCATTTTCATGAATCATAGTTTCTTGAAGAGACTTTAAGTCCTGTTTTATATTCGACC
>JAUVYH010000094.1 GCA_030603165.1 Fidelibacterota bacterium | reverse complement strand
TAATACCTAAAAATCCCGAATAAGATTAAAAAAAGGCTGTAAAAGGTGCTCCTATTTGTTAAATTATAGTTAGTTACAACATATTTAACAAACGAAACAGGAGTCACCTTTTAGATGAATAGAAGATATAACAAAAATCGGGTAAAAATCAACAACATCCATGTAGAATTCTCTGATAACAATTTGACAAATTATGCCGGCATCGTTCCGATATCAGATTTCTTAATGAAGAAACTTGGGTTTGCACAACGGATAAAATCAGGTTTATCCCTTCAGATGGGTTCAAATGTTACCTTCCAGGATTATCAAATATTTTCCGCGATTATTTACGGATATCTATGTGATTACAAACGTTTGGCACATTTTGAGGAACTTAGCAAGGATAGAATTATTCAGAAAATAATCGGTTTGAAAAAGCATCTTGATGAAAATACTCTTGGGAATCGGCTGAAAAAGTTTTCATTTAAAACCGCCAATCAGTTTTCAGAAATATGCCGGCGTTTGGGCAATATTGTTCACAGACAGTACTCCTTTTCAGAAGATACAATTAAGATAGTGGATTTGGATTCCACCGTAAAAGGAGTATATGGCAATCAAGAGGGCGCCAAAAAAGGATTTAACCCGAAAAAGCGGGGACAGAAATCTTACCATCCGCTCATGGCATTTTTAACTTCGACAAAGGAATGCGTGCACAGTTGGTTTCGCCCCGGTGATACTTACACGGGAAATGGGGTAGCTGAATTTATGAAAGAATGCCGGGAGCGTTTGCCAAAAGGCGATTTCAAATATCTATTCCGTGCCGACAGTGGTTTTTTTAGCGATGGATTTCTCTCGGAAGCGGAACGATTAAACTCTATGTATTTAGTAAAAGTCAAGTTAAAGAATCTCAGAGAGTTATTAGTTAAACAACAATGGGAGACAATTCCCGGTTTGCCGAATATTTCTTATTGTGAATTTTATCATCAGTGCAATGGTTGGTTAAAGGGCAGAAAGTTTGTGTGTATCAGAACATTAAAAGATGTAATTAGTGTCTGACCGAAAACTAATGTTTTACGAATAATTCATATTGATTTTGCCCTGCCGGGTTAATAAGCGCAAAAGAATAAAGTTTCCTTTTCTGTATTTTTACACTATTCAACTATTATGAAATCAAAGTTTCACTACATTTTCCAATTTTAGACGTATTTCACTCTTGATTGATCATTTTCAAAAAGTTTATTTTATGCAAAGGCTGAACTAACCGCTCCGGCAACCGCCGGACGTGTTTTTAACTTTTTCCGCTCAGGAGTCATTAATACATTTCCCAAACGATGAAGATTATAAGCCAATATTCCTAAAGCAACATAACTCTTGAAATGAAGAAGCCCTTTATCCGGACACCGCTCTAATCCATGATGATCCAGGGAGTTGATATCAGATTCAACAGCCGCATGTTTATGACGAAGCGCCACAAAGGTTTTCTCATGTTCACGGTCATATTCTTCACGATTTAATTTTCCTTTCTTTGGCAATATCACTTTTGGAATCATCTCCTTTAGTCGGTCATGATTCTCCCGGCTCCAGAAACCCCTATCAAAGCTCACACTTCCCAGCTTTCTATGGTAATCCGACATTGTCTTCTCCACCGTGGGCACGGCTAAGGAAACGTCCTGCTCGTGTTCACAAACATGGTGATATAAACAAAAACCATGCTGATCCGTCGTCGCTAAAACATTTAAACCAAGATCGACTTTATTCCCTGCTTTTCCCTTTTGTATCCATTCCGTATAGGGTTCAAAGATTAAAAATAACTTTTCTGAATGGGGAATCTTCTCTTCTTTTAGAACGCGACGCTCTACTAAATCAATCTGCCTGTGCGCCGCACGCAGACAGGTATGTTTATCCAACATCTCTTTGTAATACTCTAACTCAAGCAGATAGACAATCCTAACGATGTCATCCACTGAAACCGACTGCTTAATTTCAGGTAAGGTTGCATCAATCTTTTGGCTCAATTCCTTCACAACATTTAAATATTCTCGCACCTTTGTCTTAAAGCGACTCTTCTTATTCTTACCGCCCTTGCCCATCATTTTGCTTGCACCAATAAACGCATTCTTCACATGACGTATCCAGTATACTCCCTTACGCCAACCACCAATATCTGTATCTTCAACCAAACGTAATATTGTCTTGATGCTCTTACGGGCAGAATCCCATAATAAACTAAAGTCTGTGGGAAAATGAACATTCGACTGTACCGGAAACGTATCAACCTTTAAGCGAAGCGCCTCGTCTTTTTTTTTACAGGTTATTTTATGTCCTGTCTTAACAACAATATGGCTTATCTCCACCAAAAGCTCTTCCGTCAATAACCCAACATTGTCTTTTAATGTCTGCAACGGATACTTTTTAGGCTCTCTGGCGTAACTGTCAACACCTAAAAATTGACGAACTAAAAGATCGTAGTTCGCTACATGCTCTAATCGATCATAATCAATATCAAGGGTTAATCGTACAACACCTAATACCAGTATCTCCCACAAACTCATCCCAAGACATCCCATCTTGAATATTTTAATGTGTTGTTCAAGAACCTGGAAAATTTCTCTGTGTATTTCCGGAGTGGTGTAAATGTACTTTAAAGCACGCATCACCGGTGGCAACTCGTCACGACTCCGCACAGGAATTTTGATCTCTTCAATCGGTGTTGCTCCAAGTTCTAATTGAATCTCGAATCTTTTACGCATCTGTGTTAATCCTGACCTTTTTAAGTATGATGTATATCGAATATCACTCAAATTTAGATACTTTTTGGGATATTTCAATGTTTTTTACCTGATATTTTTACTCTATCATAATATTATTTAAGGACTTATTTCTTTCCGTCCAGACACTAATTACTGAGGGCTATCTTTTCCCCCAATATGTTTATGAATACCAATGCTTTGCTACGAATTTAGAAGAGGCGCCAATCGAGATTTACCATTTATATAAAGACAGGGCCGAGTGTGAAAACTGGATAGAAGCAGTCAAAAATCAAATCGGCGCCGGCGCTACTATTGTCAATCATTTTTGGGCTAATGATGTTTTATGGCAATTAGGCGTGCTGGCATATAACCTGACAATTTGGATGCGCTATTTATGCTGTAGAAAAAGCTGGCAGCAAGAACCGAATACTTTCCGAAACTGGTTTATCAGAGTTGCCGGCAGATTGATATATCATTCCAGGCAATATAAAGTAAAATTACAGAAGTGTTATTATTACCGAAAAGATTGGCTGATGATTTATGATAAGATAGCGTGTATGCAACTCTGATTTTAATAAATCTATTCCCGTTACCGAAGAAATAAAATCAAAATAAGACGCCAGGGAGCAGTACGTCCAAACACGGCAATATTCCATTATAAAGACCTTGAAATCGTGAGGTTTAAATAAAACTTGATTTGAAAATAGATAATGAAGCCCAAAAGATGAAACTATAGATTGAAATCACTTCTTTACTACATAAAGTCACTGAAATTCTAGCCCGAATTTGTCAAATGGGATTTTTAAGTAATACTAAAAATTCAGAAACTGTTAAAACAGTTATTATAACTGGTAACTTCTTATTAACCCCCGACTTAAGTCGGGGGTTAATCATAAACAATATTACTTCTTCAACCGTTTCAACGGTTTCTTCTTCTAATATCTCGCCTTTTTAAGTGGACTCATTTTTTACCCGGAATATATTTTATTTAAATTTTTTACCTCGCTTCTTACCATATCAACAAGTTTCACAGGTGATAATACTTCCGCAAATGAGCCCCAGCGCAAAATCCAGGCGACCAGTTCATAGGAAACCGCTACATTTAATTCCAGTATTATTGAGCCGTCATCCTGCTTTTCGATCTTTTGATCTTTTTGCCAGATTCGCTCAGCGATACGATTAGCGACGTCCGGAAAGAATTTAATCCGGACTTTTTCGGGTTTCTCGTGCCAGACGCCCAGCGCCGTTGATATGAATTCTTCCAATTTGAAATCCGGATCGCGTCGGAAAGATTTATCCAATACATCAATTTTCTGGATTCGGTGGATTAACAGGTGAATATAACTTCTATGATTGGGTTGATACACAATGCCGTAAAACGCCCCTCTATGCAGCAACAAAGAGTAGGGCATTATTAAATATCTTTTAGGTTTTTCGGAATAAGCCGCTTTATAAACAACACTGCATATTTTTTTATTGATCGCAGCATAAAGAAATTTCCGGAGTTGTTCGCCACAGTCGCTATAATCGATATAGCCGAATTGCAGAGAACTAAAAAAGGGTTCCAGGTTCTGCAGATCATCACCGGCTGATAATATATCATCGGTGATAAGTTGTTTGAGTTTTTTGTCCAATTCCGAAATGTCTTCTGCAATCGGCGTATTTCTGAAAATATTTCCCAGGCGCTTCAGGAGCAGGGACGAAATCACTTCATCAACGCCAAGCGTCATCGGAATGAATTTCAGATAATTCGGATTTAATGACCAGTGAATCTGTCCATGCGCGCCTCTTTTTTCATTTAGCGGCACATTGGCGGCAGTCAGTGCAATTAAATCACGCTGAATTGTTCGCTTCGATACTGATCGTTCAAAAAGTTCAAAGAGAAAATCGACTGTCAACTCCTTCTTCAGCGTAAACTGCTGAAGAATTCGGATTTGGCGCTCAAGTGGTTTTAAATCAGGCATGACTCCTTTTCCTTTTTTTCTGTATGAAACTACCTAACATAAAAATCATTTACAATGATAATTCCGCTATGTTTTAAATTGAAATTATATTAAAAATCTGTATATTTGGATTATGAATAAAAAACAGTTTGACAAACAGAAATTAATTGACTTTTGGATTGCAGGCGCTGATGACGACTACGATACCATGATTGCGATGCTTGATACAAAACGATATAGTTGGGCTCTTTTTGTCGGACACTTAATGATTGAGAAATTGTTAAAAGCCTATTTTGTAATGATTAATGAGAATCACCCACCTTTTACGCATAACCTTTTAAAATTAGCGAAAGACACTAATCTTCCATTGACCGATGAATTAAAGCTTCAATTGACAACAATTACAGCATTTAACCTAAATACAAGATATGATGATTATAAAAGGAGTTTTCAGAAGAAATGTACTCCTGATTTTACCAATGAATGGATTGAGAAAATCAAAGAATTAAAATTATGGATAAGAGAACAAATAAGATAATACGAAATTATATTTCATCCGTTGCGACTATAAATTCAAAACTTGTAAAAGTTTATTTATTTGGGTCATACGCTAAACAAACAGATAAGCCTGACAGTGATATTGATGTAGCTTTTGTTATTAAGGACTTGAAAGATGAAGAAAGATTTGATTTACAAGTTCAATTAATGTTACTGGCATCTGATTTTGATATGAGAATTGAACCGCATCCAATATCAAATTTGGATTTCAATTCTGAGAATCCTTTCGTTTCTGAAATAAAAACAGGTATTGAAATAGAACCACTAACACCCCTCAAAAGCTATACCCAATAAGCCTGTCTGTCCATCGCTTCGCTTTGGCAGGCGGGGAATGTCACCCAGAGACCACCGGTTACCCTGAGTTCATCGAAGGATGACAGTAATTAAATATTCATTTTATGAAAATCACTGTTATTTTATGCCGATTTTCCGCTTCCACACCGTCCCCTGCGGCGTGTCTTCCAGAATAATCCCGAGATTCAGTAGTTGATCACGAATCCGGTCAGCCTCAGCCCAGTTGCGCTCTTTGCGAGCAGTTGCCCGTGCTTTAATGAGCTGGGTTTCCTCGTCAGATAATTTATCTTCCTTTTCCGTGAGAACATTCAGAATTGAATCGATTTTTTCAAGAGTTTTCAGAACTGCACGTGCATCTTCGCTGCAAAGTTCGGTACCTTGCCGAAACGCATTAATTTCGTGCATCAATGAAAAGACCGCGCCCAGCGCCCCGGAGATATTCAGATCGTCATCCAGCGCCGCTTCAAATTCAGCAAGATATTTTTCAGTAATATCATTTACCTGCAATTGACCTTCTTTAAACTCGCCACTGAGAGATTTTTTAAAATCGCGCAAACGGGTAATGCTTTTACCGGCGGCTTCTAATTTATCGAAGGTGAAATTTAGTTTCTGGCGGTAATGAGTACTCAGCAATGTATAACGGATCGCTGAAGGATCAATTCCTTTATCGAGCAATTCCCGGAGCCGGTAAAAATTCCCCGCAGATTTGCTCATCTTGTCCCCTTCCACCATCAGGTGTTCGCAATGCAGCCAGTAATTGACAAATTTCTCTCCTGTGGCGGCTTCGCTTTGAGCGATCTCGTTCTCATGGTGAGGGAAAATATTATCCACACCGCCGGTATGAATGTCGAAATGGTTGCCGAGATATTTCGTGCTCATTGCCGAACATTCGATATGCCAGCCGGGACGACCCTTGCCAATCTCCGTTTCCCAATATACTTCGCCATCCGCTTCCTTCCAGCTTTTCCAGAGCGCAAAATCTCGAATCTCCTCTTTCTCGTATTCGTCGCTCTGAACTCTTGATCCCCGGCGCATTTCATCAATATTCAGATGCGCCAGTTTACCGTAATCGGGATACGCCGAAACTTTAAAATAGACCGACCCGTCATCGGAGCGGTAGCCGATTCCTTTTTCGAGAAGGGCTTGAACTAACTGAACCATTTCGGGAATATGGTCGGTTGCTGCCGGATAATATTCCGCCCGTTCGATTCTTAGAGTATCGAGGTCTTCAAAAAATGCGTCCCGGTAGGGTTTGGTATATTCTGCAATCGAATTTTTAGCCTTGTTGGAATCGCGAATGATCTTGTCATCCACATCCGTGATATTCATGACCTGGGTAACATCGTATCCTTTGAACTTCAAATATCGTCGCAAGAGGTCTTCAAAAATATATGCCCTGAAATTCCCGATATGCGCAAAGTTATATACCGTCGGTCCGCAGGTGTACATTCCAACTGCACCGGATTTAATCGGTTTGAATTCTTCTTTTTTTCTGGTCAGAGTATTATAAAAACAGGTCGGCATAATTACATTCCTAACGGTAAAGAAATCCTGGCTTTCTTTTTTTCATCGCTTACAGGTTTTAACAAGACCGGATCAACCCGGACAACATACGATGCCTGGATAGCGTCCAATGAAATAACAAATCGATCGTCGTTTTCAACCCGTTGTATTTTTCCAATAATTCCCTTAAGAGGTCCATTAGTCACTTCAACGGTCTGACCGGTTTTGAGATATTTCTGAGATTCCAGCTTCAATCCATAGTCAACAGTACTCTTTAACGCATCGATCTGAAAGTCCGGAATCGCAGCCAGTTCTCTTTGAAACATTATAAAGCGGACAATTCCATAGGTTTCGAGAACATAGAGTGCATACTTTGCCGGGATACGAACGAATACATAACCCCGGATAAGCGGCACTTCCACTAATTTTTTCCGGTCACTCCACTGGTGATATTCTTTTATCAACGGAACATAAGCTTCAATATCTATATTTTGCAGGTCTTCTAGTACTTTCTTTTCGTGACGGGGTCTTGTGTAGGCGGCATACCATCGTGGTATATCATAAACGCTAATGACCGGAACGCTGTTTTCGGATAATTTATTCATTATTTGTAAGACACCTAACCTGGATAAACCAGAATTGTAAATTGTAAATTGCCCCAAAGGGATGCCTTCGGCACAAAATGCAAAATTTTAAGGTCGCTTTCTCTAATCTCAGTCTTCAAAAACAATTTGCGCCGCAGATGTCTCTGAAAAATTTGATATTTAATATTTACAATTTGATATTTGATATACATTATGCTTTTTACCGTCGAGAATTCCAAATTTTCTTTACAAAAAAACACGAATATTAGAAGTAAGATACTAATTAGTTAATCCAAGCCGTATAATCTCTTCTAACAAGCTCTCAAAGTTCCATCCTGCGGCTTTGGCAGCCTTCGGCGCCAGGCTGGTTTTCGTCATTCCCGGAAGTGTATTCATTTCCAGAAAAAAGGGCTTATTATCGGCGCTGAGCCGCAAGTCCATTCTGCCATATCCGGAACATCGCAGGAGATTGAAGGCTTCAACGGTAGTTTCCTGAATGGATTCCGCCAGAGACGGGTCTAAGCTTGCCGGAACCTCATATTCACTCATGCCGTTCGTGTATTTACATTCGTAATCATAAATACCGTGTTTAGGTCGAATCTCTACAACCGGCAACGCCTGATCTCCCAGAACGGAAACCGTCAGCTCCCGACCGCCAATATATTCTTCCACCAGAAACACAGAATTATATTTTAATGCTTCGTCGATAGCAGACCGAATCTGAGCTTCTTTTTGCACAACCGTCAATCCGACAGTTGATCCTTCATGTCCGGGCTTGATCACCACTGGAAATGAAAACTTCTGTAGAATCGCATCAATAATCTTTTGGTAATCGAATTCCCCGTTTCGCTCAAAGTACAGCCATTCCGGCGTCGGGATACCGTTTTTCTCAAAAATCATTTTACTTATGATCTTATCCATGGCTATCGCACAACCTTCAGCGCTGGAACCGTTAAACGAATACCCCAGAGTCTGCAGAATACCCTGGACGACGCCATTCTCACCACTCCCTCCGTGAAGCGCATTAAAAATAAAATCCGCCGACTGTATTTGGGGATGAGTCAGCAGATATATCAAATTCTTATCACCATCATTGATTTGTTGGGGTGTCGCCTCAACCGGATAGTCAATCTGCTCAATTGGTAAAACCGTATCGATGGAGATAACATCATGTCCGTTCTCTTTTAGAGCATTGACAATATTTGTACCGCTCAAGAAAGAGACTTCGCGCTCAGATGAAGTGCCTCCCATAATGACCACTATTTTCATTTTTTTCGACTTCTTTCTAAACATTCAATTATTTGGGCTGCTTCCAGAATATTCTCCGCCACGAAGTCAGGTCGTGGTTCCCAGGTTTGAATTAGCTGCAACGATGGCGGATTCACACCGGTTCTTACCAGCACGGTCTTACAACCGACGGCTGCGCCGGTCCGGATATCTTTCTGAGAATCTCCGATAAAATAGGATGTTGCCGGATCAATCTGAAAATCAGCAATCGCTTTTTCTATATTTCCGGTTTTAGGCTTTCGGCAATCACATTCTTCGTCCGGCTTGTGCGGACAATAATAAATTCCGTCGAGCGAACCTTTTGATTGCTCAATAGTATTTTTTAACCTTTCATGGATATTTTCAACTGCCTCGCGACTGGTCAAGCCCCGTCCGATTGCCGATTGATTGGTAATTAATATGCACTTAAAACCAAGCCGATTGAAAATTCTTAATGCTCGGGGTGTAAACTCAAACAGGCGGAATTCGTCCGTGGATTTAATATATTCGACACTATCTTCATTTAAGGTCCCGTCCCGATCAAGAAAAACGGCTTTGCTGCTATTCATATTCACTAAACAAGTGGAAGTAAAGTATTTAACATAAAATTTATTTCATTCATCGTTGTAAGTTACAATCCAAAATTATAAAATAATAGTGCAGAGCTAAGATAAAAAGTTTAAATTGAGACGTTTGTTGGTGGTTAACACCCTTGATAATACGAGGTTCTTATGAATCCTGACATTGAACAATTCAAGCTCACCCTGAAAAGAGGCAAAGCCGCTTATGTGCCGATTGCCGAGTTGGGAATTCACCCGATCATGAAAGAACGGTTGCTCGGCAGACCCGTAAAATCCCTGAAAGATGATGTGGATTTCTGGTATAAAGCCGGGTACGATTACATTAAATTGCAACCCATTGCCGATTTCAATCCGGGCAAACTTTTTCTCCAGGATAATGAAAATTCCAAAATAGATGACGACGGCGCCGTATCCCGGAATTGGGCGACCGAAGGCAAAGGCGTTATCACCGGTTTGGATGATTTTGAGAACTACATTTTTCCAAAAAAGGAAGATTTTGGTTATTCAAATTTTGAAAAAGTCCGTGAATTGCTCCCGGAAGGAATGGGCGTTATCGGACAATACGGTGATATTTTCACGATGGTTTGGGAATTGATGGGTTTTGAACAATTTTCCTATGCATTATTCGACAACCCTGAATTGCTTGATGCCCTATTTGATAAAATCGGAAATCTGGTTCTGAGCATGTTTGAATATTTTGCCGAAAGTGATGCGGTAGATGTAATTTGGTACAGCGACGATATCGCTTACATTTCCGGTCTGATGACGTCACCTACCATATTGCGGAAATATTTTTTTCCGTGGCTGAAGAAAATCGGAGATATGGCAAAATCTTCAAATAAACCCTTGATCTATCACACTGACGGTTTGCTGTTTGACGTTATGGATGATATCATCGATTGTGGCGTGGACGCGCTTCACCCGATTGAACCTCAAGCCATGGCAATTGCCGAGGTAAAGCAGCGTTATGGAGACCGTTTAAGCCTCATTGGACATGTCGATGTGGATCTTCTGGCTCGCGGTTCGACAGAACAGGTCAGGGAACAGGTGCGTAAAAATATCGAAGAAGCCGCTTACAATGGGGGCTATTGCGTCGGTTCCGGGAACAGCATACCAGACTATGTAAAATATGAAAACTATATCGCTATGCTGGAAGCAGCGCAGGAATTCGGCAGATAACGATACCACAAATCACGATTTAGGCAATAATATGATGGCTAAATTAAAATACAGAAAAATGTTATGTGCGCTCCTTTGTACCCTATTTCTGGTAAGCGCTCTTCATGCCCAACAACCATTTTTAGACCAGAATACAAACTGGCTAAAAGGATATCTATCCCATTATTACCACGGAATACGAAATACCTGGGATATAAAATATCAGAAACCAATTTTAATCGCAGGTTCTGTTTTAATTCCAATCTCCTTGCTCCTCGATAACCAGGTTCAAAGTTATGCTCAGAAACACGGATTTTATTCCGATAATATCTCCCGGATTGGCGATCTCTATGGTCACCGCTGGGGATATTACACAACGTTAGCCGTAATTATTACTACCGGTATTATTACAGATCGATCCCGGCAAAGAACACTTTCCAATACGGGGTTATTAGTCGAATCAATATTAACGACCAGCACGATAACTTCGATAATCAAAACCATTTCCCATCGCCAAAGACCAAACGGAAAGGGATACCGGTCCTACCCATCCGGACATACATCATCTGCTTTTGCTTTAGCGATGGTAATAAAATATTTATACGGTAAATATCCGGGCTACGTTGCATATGGCATGGCGGCATTCGTCGCTTCCAGCCGGATTAATGATAATAAACACTATCTTTCCGACGTAGTCAGCGGAGCGCTTCTGGGAACACTGATCGGGCGCGCCTTTACCAGGCAACACTCAACTGAATTGCAATATTCCATTGAACTTAATTCAGCTTGCATTCAATTAGGATTGCACTTTCCGTTATGACTTTCATTGATCAATTACAATCATCTCAAATCCTGATCCTCGACGGTCCGATGGGAACAGAACTGCATCGCCGCGGAGTAAATATGGCTTTACCGTTGTGGTCTGCTTCCGCTATATGGGAGCGCCCTGAAATAATACGCGAAATTCATGAAGATTATATCGACGCCGGAGCGGATATCATTACAACTAACACATTCCGAACAGACGCCCGGACATTCCGCAAAGCCGGACTTTCAGAAGAAGACGCCAGGAATGCTACTTTCAAAGCCGTCGAACTCGCCCGGGAAGCAATTTTCAGGGCTTCACCCGACCGGAAAATTTGGATAGCCGGCTCACTGTCTCCATTGGAAGATTGCTATCATCCCGAGTTATCTCCCGGTTTTAAAATTGCTTATCACGAACATAAAATAAAAACGTCATGGCTGCTTCAAGCAAGCGTAGATTTCATTCTGATTGAAACGATGAACACGTTTGATGAAGCGCTTGCCGCAACCAGGGCGGCGCTGGAGACCGGTTTGCCGACTGCCGCCAGTTTTATCCTCATTGATAAAGACCATATTTTAAACGGCGATAAAATAATTACCGCTTATAGGCAATTGAAACCGGAGGGCATCAAAATATTCTCTATCAACTGCACCCATCACAGTGTCGTTACCGAATTTTTAAATACTTATGCCGATAAAATCGATATATCAATAATGGTGTATGTAAATGCCGGATTTTTTGACTTTCAAAAAGGATGGCAAGAGGATTCCGCGTTTACACCCGAACGATATGCCTCAATCGCACAGACCTGGATTGATCAAGGCGTCAGGATAATCGGAGGATGCTGCGGAACTGGTCCGGAATTCATCAGCTATCTCGCTAAAAGAAAAAGTCCAGAGTGATGGGGGGTCACGCTGGACTGGAGGGTAGTGAGGTTTGGGATAAGTTCTTAAAAAATCTGTTATAATATATAAAATATAGCGCCGTCATGAGTTGAGGCACGTCACATATTGTCCTAATTTGGATAAACCAGAACCAAAAAGGAAAAGAGTTAAAAGTAAAAAATGAATAGGTTGTTCCAATCCAAGCGATACTGGATACTGGTTGCTGGATAAAAAAAACAATTATCAAGTATCAAGCATCAAGTATCTGATTTGATTTACTAATGATCATTCATCATACAAAAAAACAAGAAAATGACTAGCAAGGGACTATTGATCTTTTTTATTTATTTGCCGGTATCCCAGTAGAGAGAATCAAGATTTCCCTGGAAATAGGCGTGATTGGTATTACCGCTTTCATCAGGCACGTAACCTTCGAATTCTTCATTAAATCGCCAGATACCTTTTAATGGAAC
>JAUVYH010000229.1 GCA_030603165.1 Fidelibacterota bacterium | reverse complement strand
AATGACGGCAACGTTCGCCGTCTTCATGGGACATCCCGCCCCAAACAACAAAAACCGGTTCTTTCTTTATATTGATTTCGTGAGGAATTTCAACATTTCTCCATTCATAACTACGATAGCTGGTCATACGTTCTGCTTCTCGTGATAACAACAAGACATCATTCACCGGAGTTACATACGGGACTTTATGTCCGAGGGTCCAGCCATCCGGTAATTCTTCATGATCAAAAGTTGCGGCATTATCATCGGTGTGAAACTTTACATTGTTAAAAGTACGGTAATTATTCTGCATAAAGGGAATAACTTGAAAATCCAACTTTTTCTTACCGGTGTTTTTCAAAACAATATCATGTACTGCCACATGCGAACTATAAACCAGAAAAGTCGCATCAACCTGCAAATTTTCATAGGGAGCATAATGATATTTCACCATATCGGGATAAGAAACAGTAATAACCGGCTGCCGATATAAATCTTTTGATTCGTAAACATAATCAGCGCCTTTTTTAAAAGCCAGACACAAATCGCCGCCGGTGTCGGTTGTAAAATCTATACCGCGGCTGGAATCGTAAAAAAGAAAGTGATAACCCTCATCAAGAGTAAATTCAGAGCGTTCCATTGCTGCTGCGTAAGTAACGTACAAAGGCGAGTCTTTCGTCGCTGATAGATTTGAAAGATACGGAATATTGTCTCGCGCAGATAACAGGCTTAAACAACCAATTAACATGGCGACACTAAGAATTATGAGTTTTTTCATTTTTTCAATTCCTTCGCGTTTTAATTTGAGTTTAAAAAAATGGAACGTCTAAAAAATATAGCCTTCCCTGCTTTCGATTTTCTACCCAAAAGGAGCTGTGGTCATATGATACTATTTAATCAACATCATTCTTCCAATTTTTTGATAATCAGGCGTTGTAAAATGATAAAAGTAAATACCACTACTTAAATCCGTAGCGTTCCAGGCAACCGTATAATAACCTCTATCCTGTTTTTCATCGACAAGTTCAGCGACCTCCTGTCCCATTAGGTTGTAAACCGCAAGTCTTACATCTGAATTTTTCGGAATCGAATATTTAATCGTAGTAATCGGGTTGAATGGGTTCGGATAATTTTTATATATTCTGAAATCATGGGGTAAATTTGATCCGTGATTCTCAATTGCGGTACCATTACCGGGAATAACAATCTCTTGAGCGCCAGCTTTTATTTCATATTGATAGGTTTGATCCTGCCAAAAAGCTTTTAGCGTAAATGGCGTTTGAGCCGTAATTGTAAGATGGCATGTATCACTTTCACTCAAACGAGTAGCGCATAGAAAATCCGCCTTATTATTTTGTCCGAATTCCATATTTTTTATTCCATGCTCTTCCGTTAAAGTAAGCCGCCATATCACTGTATTTTCCGGCGAGTCCACTCTGATTCCAATTATGTTTTCAAAAAGCAGACATATAGGACCACAGCCGCTCCATCCGACAAAATTCCCTCTGGATTGCGAACCTTGATTCGCTGATTCGGGAGCATAATTTTCCCAGATAGTATGAGGCTCGATATTTTTATAAACCTGCGACATATTTTCAATATGATTTATTGAAACTTCTTTGGCAAAATCTTCATATCCGCATGCTTCTAATCCTTTAATATACATGAAATTCGTAGGCGCCCAAACGCTGCCGCGCCAATATTCTCCGGCAGTATTATAATTCGGATGATCCGCGGAAAGAGTGGGGAAAAGATGCGGTCTGTAAAATTCATTTTCATTTTTAAGATGTTGAACGAGTTTTCCCGCTTGTTCATGACTTGCAATGCCAGCTATCATAGGCCAGAAGCATGCAGCAGTTTTTGTCTTTATCTGACTTCCCGATGAGTTCACATCCCAGTAATATCCGTCTGCCTCATTCCAGCAAAGACTGTTAACAAAAGATTTCAAACTATCCGATTCTGTCTGATATTTTTCAGCAGTTTCAGAATCGCCAATATGCGAAGATATTTTACTGATATAACAGGCAGCCATTGCTTGCTGCGCAGTATAGTCAACCCATCCGGATATTGATGATTCCGGTCTCGGAGAATTGTCCATACCACTTCCCAAATTACTCCACCAATACATGCCACTTGAAGAGGTTCTGTTTTGTTTGCACCACTGAAAATATTTGTCCAGAACAGGCAATACTCTTTCAAAGCGGCTTGCGTCATTTGTAAATCTGTAATAGAGCCATTCTATCCATGCAAAAAGAGGCGGATTTGTAAACTGCTTGCTGCTTGTCGTCCAGTAATCCGAGCCATTTGATTCGCGAATCTCCCGACAAATAGCGCCATTGGCATGCTGTTTCCGGTAAAAATTATCAAGAGATACAATAGAGGGAAAAACTCCGTTACAATATTTAGCAAAAAACATCATAAAACAGGTATCCCATTGAAAAATATTAGAATTAAAACCCTCATCCAAATATTCTTCCACAAATCCATTCGTTTCTGTTCCGTATTGCACTTTTGATGAGGCTATCTCCCAGGCTTTCCAGTAGAGGTCAATCCAATCCGGATGCTCTGATAAAACCGGCTGTGGAACCATATTGCGGTAATCAAAACTTGACGTCGAGTCATAGTATGCGACTAAATCGTCTGCCTTAACGCCATTTCCGTAGTGACGAAAACCAATTCCTCCGTCTGCGCTGAATTTAAATCCGAGGTTGCGTGAAAGCTGCCACGACTCCGGCTCAGCATCGCCGTCTTTCCACCCTTTCATTTTTATTGCGCGTTCGTTTCCTGTAAAAACCGCTGTCATCTTTACATGATACCATGTATTGTCTTCCATCGCAAGCGGATAGAGAGCGCCCCAGGAGTCATTCAGCATAATTGAAATGTTGTTCTTTTCGTTGAGTCCGTAACCAAAAGCCAAAGTCCCCCAGAATTTATTCCCATTCGTCTCATCATAAATTGCAAGTGCGGCGCTGCCCCATTGGTTGGCGCCATCACCGGGGATTAAAATTTTCCCGCTGATTTCAAAATTATTCCCAAAGTCTCTTTTAGTATATATCTCGCAGCTGCCTCCTTCTTCTAAATTAAGCGTACCGTCCGAAGCGCTCCAGGAAACGCCGCCTGTGATATTATAGTATTCCAAACTGTTTTGGGAAAAATCATCATTATAAACCTGAGAAAAGCCAGCAACAGATATTCCTAAAAATCCAAGAATAAGAAAGACAAGTTTGATTGACTTTATCATACTTTTTTCAAACATTTTTTTCATAAATTAAACTCATCAATAATTTTTTTTACAACTAATTTTAGAGTTTAAATCCTTTTCACTTTAGTTCACTTCAAACCCCCAAATTGTAGTTACAATCATATAATATTTTCATTTATCTTATATCAAAAAAGTGGGAATATACTTTACTGCACAACCGTCAACGGATTTTAACTCAAGTTTCAGACTGTCATTTCGGGTCATTGTCTTTATGTCACATCAACAGGTATATCTTGTAAGATTTGTGCATTTAGTCCAAAATTACCATAAAAATAAAATTGTATTTTAAAAAACAAGTGAACATTTCTTCATACTTTTACCTTCAAGTAACTGAATTTATGTTAATTTTTTATTTCAACAAAACCATTTTCCGGGTTAAGAAAATTTCTCCCGGCATACTTAATCTGTAAAAATAAATTCCGTTAGGCGCCTGAACTCCTTTGTCATTTTTGGGTTAATGAGTTTTTTTAGCTGCTATTTTGTCAATATTTCTTTGATTATTTTTTGTTTTAACACTGAATTAAATCCTCTGTGTACCCTAAGTAAATCTTTGATTTTTGAATGAACACTTTCAGCGTAATTTGTGGTATTTGGAATCTCAAGTTCAGGATAATCCTGATAGGTAAAAAGGTAGGGTAAATTTGTCATTAGACTACGTCTGGCTGAACGTAATCGCCTATGTGTGTAATGCCACTTTCCATCAATGTTATAGGTTCGTTCTTTTAGAAAATTAGCCCATTTTTCACACCATTGTGCAAACAGCAATTCAAAATCC
>JAUVYH010000148.1 GCA_030603165.1 Fidelibacterota bacterium | reverse complement strand
AAATCGGTTTTGAGAGCAATATCTTCAATTTCACTAATACTTATTCCCGCAGCGTAAGCGCCGCCAATCATGGCTCCGATGCTGCTGCCGGCAATATAATCGATCTTTATATCCATTTCTTCTAAAAGTTTTATAACTCCTATATGAGACAGACCTTTTGCGGATCCGCTTCCGAGAACTAAACCTACTTTTTTATCGCCAATTTGTTTTTCCATACCCTTCTTTTGTTTCATCATTTTTATTAAATCATATTCTAATTTTTTTAGTTGTTTCTTGATTCCGGATTTAATTCCACTGACATTTCTTAACGCCATATTTTCTAAGTCGCCAAGGAAAGAAGCATGTGTAATCAGGAGTAATGACGGTAAAAATGTTATTGATGCAAGAGCGCTTACTATCATCGTTAGGGCAATTAGCCAGCCAAACCTTTGCATCGGAACTATGCTGCCCAACAGAAGGGTCAGAAAACCAAACATCACGGAAAAAGCATTTATTATGACGCCCTTGCCTGTCGTTTGCAGTGTTGTTAGAAGAGCGCTCTCCACGCTGTTCTTCTGGGCAATCTCAAAATGGAAACGGTTATTAAAATGAATGGTATAATCAATGCCGATTCCTACCGCCACACTGCCGATCATTACCGTTGCGGCGTCGAGTGGAATTTTGAAAATCCACATTATTGAAAAATTGAAAAGGACAGTGAGAATAATAGGCAAAATTGAAATCAAACCCCCGATGAATGATCTGAATTGAATCGTCAGCAAAATCAACACCAAGCCAATAGCAAAAATGAGACTGTATGTCTGGCTTGAAATAATGCTATTGTCAATGTCTATATAAATCATTGGAAGTCCGGTTTGTTGAAAATCCATAATAACAGGTGATTGGGGTTGATCATTCAGTTTCTTATAATAAGAAATCGGAAATGCGATTTGAGTGTCGTTGATTTTCCAGATATCGCCAATCAATTTTTTCTTGAAATCAGAATCCAGGCTCAGGTCTTCGGAAATTATCGGCGTTATTTCCGACAGCAAACAATTCACTTTATTCCACTCTATTTCATTTTTGAGGATAGCTGCAATTGACATCGCCGCATAATCCAGCATCTCAGGGTCTTCCTCGTAATATGAAACAGGAATTACTTTTTCTAATTGAGATACAATATCATTATCAGTAAAACCTTGATTTTGTTTTACGTAATCGGTGATTGACTTAACTGCTTTTTCTCTGATAATTGACGATTCAATTATCAAATCACTCTCTTCGTCATTAAAGTAATCTGTTAATTTTTCTGAAATGTTGGGGGTCAATTCTTTCCAGTTAATTGGAGTGTCTTGAGAAATGTATTTTTGTAAAACTTTGCGTAGAGCTTCCACATTTTTTATTGCAAGACCATAATGAGTTACATCATAAGAGATGTTATCCAGAATATCTTGTATTCTATATTCTGTTATCTCCTTGGATTCGCTGAATTCAACATCTATTAAATTTACACTTACCATTTGCGGATCAATATGCTCAGAGAGATATTTATTAATATTATCAATTAGATATCGACCTCGTTTTGTTTCAACCGTTCCCAGCTTTGCCTGAATCAGCCCTTCATTGTTTTGCGAATTAATTAACTGCGGTAGAATTTCATTTCCCTCAAAAAAGAACCAGAGGTTTGCCACCTCTTCGCGAGTATCCGGAATGCAATAACGATCATTCATTACATAATTCATTTCACAGATTAAATCTGCAATGGACTGGGGACTATGAACATCAGCTAAACTATTCAGATATTTCTCTAATTTCATTATTTCTTTTAAGACAGCCGGCTCTTTTAAATCGCCTTTAACTAAAACCTGAATAGGAATGGAGCCACCCAGTTTTGCTTCCATCATATCTTCCGCCTGACGGATCTCACTGTCTTTTTTAAAGTACTCTACCATATTTACTTCTCTGCTAATGTTAAAAAGAGAAAAAACGCCAATGGCACAGATTATGAATCCGGTAAGTACAATGATAACTTTTCTTTTAAAAATTAATTCACTTATTTTCTTCATAAAGCGATTTATAGAAGTGTTTTTGGAAAGTTTCTGATTATTAGTTTTTCTCGGTGGCGGCATAATTGATAACAAAGCAGGCAGAAAGGTTATAGAAACAATAAAAGCAAACAAAACTCCGATTGCCGTGAAAATTCCGAACTCCTTGATTATAGTCAGATTGGAGGTTAAAAATGCCAGAAATCCAATAGCCGTTGTCAAGCCTGCTAAAAAGATGGGAAGCCCAACTTCACTGATTGTGTCTTTAATGCTTTCAATTTTACTACCACCTTTTCGGATATCTTCCATATACTTATTTACTAAATGAATTCCGTAAGCGCTGCCGATAGCCAGCAACAGTATCGGCATGCCATCCGAAGCGAGGGTAAGTTTAATACCCGATAGAGACATTAAACCCAATGCCCAGGTTGTGCTGACCATTACCGTAGCCAATGGTAATATCACGCCCCGTTTTGTACGAAAACTTACAGCAAGTGTAAAAACAAGTAAGACGATCACAATTGGAATCAGTCTGACAATATCTGAATTTATAATATCGGACAGAAAGATCATCTGGAAGGGAATACCTGCAAAATAAAGTTTCTCATCGCCTTCGGTGCGTAATACAAATTCTTTCATTTCTCGTCCGACTGCAACTTTATCGACGTCTTCTTTCAGTCGCGCCACTATTACGGCTATCGTTCCGTCATCAGAAACAATATTTCCCCGGTACATCTCTTTGGACAATACATATTCTTTTATCCTTGCCAACTCATCTTTATCAGCCAGAGAATCATAATTATCAATCAGTTTCCCGACTTCCAATCCGCCCTCGATTTTCTTTATATCAACAACGTCTGTCAGGCTGGTCACATAAGATATCTCCGGCATTTCCTTAAACTTTTGGGTAATTATTTTTATCCTGTTTACCGTGTTAAAACTGAAAACATCATCGGCTTCCAGGGCAATCATTGCCAGTGAATTTCCACCAAATTTGTCGCCAACTTCATTAAACAGAATTACGTGGGGGTCGCTTTGCGGTAAATATTCCAGAATATCACTGTTAATTTCCAAATTTTTTAATTGGAATACCATAAATGCCGTTATGATGACTGTTCCAACTATTATTCCAACGCGATATTTAATAACCCATTCCGCGAATTTTCTCATTTTCTTATCCTTATAATTTCAATATAAAAATTTGTGTCAATTGTAAAATCTTATATACTCTCTTAATGTCTTAGAATATATTCTCAATGATAAAGTACCGGTTACATGGTTAAATGCTTTTTCTTGACATACGCTCGCCATGAAGTCCATTCATTCCAATTTTCTAGTAATAGATCTCTAAATTCTTCCGGGTAAGACTCAAAATATCCTAGTTCACTGTCGATAGTAAAATGAGGATTACCCTTAAGAGTTACTTTAGGAAGCAGTGCTTCTTCACCCGATACAACCTTCGTGAGTCGATAACCTTTACTACTACAAAGATCTGCATCTAAAGTAGCATCTAATCGATACCATTTATCATTAATATTAACAGCAACAAGTGCATGTAAAGGCAGCCTTCCATTTGGAAGTAATTTTTCATAGCGGGAATTTAAAATTACATGATCTATTACTTCCTGAAATACCAATACAGCAGGTAACTCTGAAGCGCGTAGAAAGGCTGCTAAGAGGATAGCCTTCTGATGACAAAATCCCGATCCTTTTTTTAAAATAGTGGACGCTTGCCAATCTTTCGGTCCCTCTATTTCGGGCGCGAAATCAAAAATTATCTTGTCTCGAACGAATTCAAAAAGTCTTTGAACAGTATCCCAATAGTCATTAACTCCTTCGGTTAGTGAAGAAACAATCGAAATAATATCATTTTGACTATGATCAATAATTTTATCATCTTGTAAACAATGTACCGGATTTAGTTCATTGGAAGATTTTGATATTTTAAAAACTTCGGAAAGGGAAGAGTTGAGACGTTGTAAATTCATTTTATCCATATATCTTAATTTTTTGATACTGCACCTCTGAGGTCAAAAACTTACTTTTAATCGAAATATGATCTCATCTAATCCTTTGATCATTCCGAACATATTATCACCTTTTCCGTCAATGATAAAGGAGCCGATATTTAATTCAACATTATCTGACGGGAAGTAAGATAGTTCCGGAGCATACACCAGCCCATAATTGTTCTTTACATCGTCCCAGTCGTTAATAGCAACGGCTCCGCCAATAGGAACTATTTTAAATTTATCATTCAGTAAAGTTTTCTCCAGCCGGAATGTAAAGTAGTCATTCAGTTCATCTTTACCCCGCTCATGCAGGAAACCGTGGAGATATTGCCCATTGAAATATAACCCGTTTTTAAAGGTATAATCGCCGCCTAAAACGAATTTGCAATATGGTTCATCGTCTAAGGCTACTGTTTGAGTGGTTTCCATTTGCCCTGTAATGGGTGATGGCGCTATAGTTGTCATTGTTACCTCTTCAGGCATATAAACAGCCCCTTCGCCCCAAATACCCACAGAGCCTATGCTTCCGGCGAAATCTCCGCCGATTACCTGCATTTCGGGATAGATGAGTTCTGTAGTAATATCGACCGTGCCGATCATATCAACTGGAGTTATAGTTGCTTTTGACAAAATCGGCAAATCATCGCGTCCTTTGAAATAGCTCAATGACAGATCATAACCCAATAAGTTCGTGGATGCTTTCAATCCGATTTGGGATGATTCGGACGGTTTTCGTTCCGGTAATATAATTTTATCGGATAGCCTTCTTACAACCATTCCCGGCGGTAAGTCCATCGGCGCGGAAAAAGCATCGGCAAAATCTCCGAAAGGAAGAGTAGCGGGTGTAAAAACCGGTACATAGACACCGTTAATTGTCAGGTTATCCCCGATATAGTAGCTGGCGTTTACTGCATTTGTGCCGAGTTTTTCTCCAAAATTGAAGATGTCTTCCAGGTCATCCGGCGAAATATTACTGGTAGGATTTAGCGCATCCGCCGTTCCCCAGGCGATAACCTGGCGTCCGATGCGCACATCGAGGTTTTTTAGCCCAAAGCCGTATAAGTCCACATAGGCTTCGCGGAATTCCAGACCCCACGGATATACTTTATTTTTCTCCTGCATCTGTAAGTCCGAGAACCGACTTGTTGCGGGAAAACCAAATCCACGAAGCCTGATTTCACTGAAATAATGATATTTATCCGATGGAGCGCCTTCCAGCCGCAGATTTAAGCGATTTTCATTCCAGGTAAATTTATTTGACTTTGTCTGGATGCGGTTGTCCGTTTGAATATATCCGGTGATACTTACACCATTGTCTGCAAATAGCCAATCGCCAACTATAAACAGTCCTGCAATAGCGAGAAAAAATCTTTTACTATTCACTTTTTGTCTCTCCTTTTTATCTAATTCTTTTCAAGTTACGCTTTGTAAAAATATTGTCGGATAATCCGGAATCAAGTTTGATTTCGTTGACAATCATCTTTGTGCTGTGTGATTTTTTAAGGTTTTTCATCTCCATTTGCTTTGCAATCTGATACTTTCCTGTTTTTTCGATCTTATCAAAAGTGAGCGTCTTCCACAGATTGCCGTTTTTATCGTAGTACTCGATTTTTGAAGGCACAAAAGAATCCTTGTTTACCCACATTTTCAATTGGCTGTAATCTTTTTCCAATTCAGGTTTGGGTGTGAGTTTAAGAGAATAAAAAGTATCGGATGATTCAATCAGTTGGGAATCGTAGTCTTTGGCAAAACTGAATGAACTCATATCATCGTAGCTAAAATCCGTTCCCGCAAAATTTTGATTTTTGACATGACTGGCGATCATACGCACTTTCCGAAATGCAGGCAAGTAGAGATACATAAGATCGTTTGGTAAACTTAGAAAACTTATACCCTTCTGATCGGCGGGGGATAAGAACCTTACCAGTCTTTTATCGCCGCCTTTTTGGTAAATAACCATTTTTCGTTCATTTTGATTGCCGCTTTTATCCACTAATATCATTGTGGATTTCATGTATTGGTCTTCAGGTGCGCAGGAGACTTCATCTACTTTTGTAAGTATTTCCTGAGCATCATTTAGCTGTGCATATCCTGTTGTACACAAGTTAATGGCTATGATTGCAGCTATTGTTAAAATTGAAATTTGCTTCATGAAATTTTCCTCCGATTATATTTTATTATTTTAAAGTACTTAACACTTTCATTGCTTCTTTATATCCGATTTCAATAGCGTCTTTCCCGCGATAAAATTCATATAAATTTATACTTCGTGTATCCGGCTCGATAACCAAATCGGGTTTATAAAGTTCAATTTGAAGTTGCGCTATTACATCTTGCGCTATGTACAGTGAATTTTCCGAGATTTGGGTTATTTTCGGCGGTTCGGTTTTTTCGTCAGGTTTTGTATCATCCGCTTCGTTTTTGGCTTTGTTAAGATATTCCGTAATCTGACGGCTGAGATTTTCTAATGTTGATAGTTTTTCCCTGTCCGAATCCGAGTTTTCAATTTCGATATATTCCTTTTCCTCCGAAGGCAAACCGGCATGAATTACATGAACAGCAATGATATAGTCAGCGCCCATTTCGCGGACAACATCTATTGGGACCGGATTCACCAGCCCGCCGTCAACTAAAAATATATCTTTATGTTTTACGGGTGTAAAAACTATTGGAATGGATATGCTTGCGCGAACAGCTTCTAATAGACTCCCTTTATTAATGACATATAGTTTACCGGTAGAGATATCAGCCGCTGTTGCCGCATAGGGTATTGGTAAATTCTCTATTTTTTTATCGCCATAAAGTGTATATAAAAACTCTTTGACTCTTTTTCCGTCTATTAAACCGGATGTGGAGAATCCGGGGATAAGCAATTTTGCGACGGTTTTCCAGTCCGTATCGACGGCGACCTTTTCAAGTGTGTCAATCGGTATTCCCGATGCGTAAGCAGCGCCTATAAGAGCGCCCATGCTGCTTCCCGAAATAAAGTCAACCTGTATTCCGGCTTCTTCAAGCGCTTTAATGACGCCGATATGGGCAAGACCCCTTGCGGCGCCCCCGCTAAGGGCAAGACCGATTTTGAGATCATTGTCCTTTAATTGTTCAAAAGTGCAATTGACATTATTGGTTTTAGAAGATTTGTTTTTTTCGGTTTGGGCTGCAGCTTCGGAATAGGTAGATATAGTAAAGACAGAACACAAAAGGAGTAGAAATAGATATTTTAAGCTATTGCCTAAATTAATATTGATGGCTTCGTAAAAAGTATCATTGTTATTTGAATGGTAAAAATTCATATTAACACCTCTAATTTTTATCTATAAAATCGCTTATTTCTTTTTCTGCTATCTCACAGATTATTTTTCGTGATAAATATTTAGAATGTATTTCATAATAGGAAATTTGTTGTAGGACAGCAAAACTAATTTCTATTGATTTTAATTGCAGCAACTTCAGTAAGTGCTTTAAAATATTTTCCTGAGAATTATGAAATACAACCTGATTTATATTGTCTTGATTAGGCGCTTCTTTATTAATTGTCTTGATACGAATAACAACCGGAATTACATTTTTCTTTGCAGTAAATGCTAATTCAAAAAATGAAGATTTAAATCTTCTTAGTTTAAATCCATCTCCTGTGCCGCCCTCAGGGAAAAAGGCTATACTTAAATCCGTGTTATTTATTATTTCTGTTGATTTTTCTATTATAACAGGTATTGAATTATTATTCTGTCTGTTGACGAATACAAACCCCATCATCTTCATAATTTTACCAACGAACGGCATTTGTTTTACATCTACATTTGAGATTACCATACCTGGGAAGAAAGCCATTAGCAGAAGAGAATCAAGATATCCCCAATGATTTGAAACGATGACGGCATTTGAAATAGCTATATCTTTTGGTCGGGTTACTTTCACTCCGATAACAAATAATAGAATGCGTAATACCGGACGAAGAACATATTTAGTATTAATTTTAATATAAAGCCATTTGTTTGAAAAAAACAAAACTATTTTCAATATTACACTAATAAAGACACCGAATGTCAATATGGGCAGAATAAGAGATAATTTTAAAGTTACAAATGCAGTTCTAACTGCAGTATTAATAAAAAACCTCGATAATTTTATAATCTCAAATACGGATATTTTAATTTTTCTCAAATTGTTATTTAGTATTAAAGTTCTATCGCCGAAAATCATGCTGTGTCTTTCTCTATAAATAGTTTACCAACTGATTGATAATACATAATTGAATATTTTTAAAATTGAATGAATACATTAGAAATATTTTATTTGCAG
>JAUVYH010000142.1 GCA_030603165.1 Fidelibacterota bacterium | reverse complement strand
AATTTCACACTTTATTTTAAAAAAAGCGGTGATTTTTTATTGTATCTTCTAAATGGTTGTATGTATATTTAACACGTATGTATGTAAAATGAATACGGTTTGATATGTTAAAAAATCTATTTAGCTCCGAAGTCCGAATTTCTCTATTAGGTCATTTTCTTTTGCATTCAGAAGATGAATTTTATCTACGCCAATTATCAAGTCATTTTAAAATTTCACCGAGGTCGGTTAGTTTAGAATTAAAAAATTTGGAAAGCATAGGTTTAATTCATAAACGTATATCCGGTAAACAGCATTACTATTTAGTAGATAAGCAGCATCCACTTTTTAATGATCTGAAAAATATTTTTATTAAAACGGTTGGAATAAAAGATATTATTGCCAAAGCGCTAAATAATTACGTATCACAAATCGAATTTGCTTTTATTTATGGATCTTTTGCTAATGGGAGTGCTACCGCAGGAAGTGATGTTGATCTGATGATATTAGGTGACGTAAAATCAAGGAAGATTTCAGGTTCGATGATTAGTATTGGAGAAAAACTGAGCCGTGAAATTAATTTTTCCATCATTACAGTGACTGAATTTAATCAACGGCTAAAAGACCATGATCATTTTTTAAATAGTGTTTATAATAGCCCAAAGATATTTATAATTGGAAATTTTCATGAGTTTGAAAGAATGGGAAAATGATGGCTGGCTGAAACTGTATAGAACCAGTCATGAAGAAATTCAAAATTTGTTGAAAATAATTGAAAGAGATTTAAAAGACTGTCGCTGTGAAAATCTTTCTTCAGATTGGCGGTTTACAATTGCCTATAATGCTGCATTACGATGCTGTTCCACTCCTCTTTATTGTTTGGGTTATAAAATAAATAGAGGGCAGAGCGAGCACTATAGAGTTATCCAGAGTATAGTATTGACATTAGGAAACCAATATTATGAAGTCCGTGATTATTTAAATGTTTGTAGAGCCAAGAGGAATATAAGCGATTATGATTCTGCCGGAAGAATTTCTGACACTGAAGTAAATGAACTTATCGAAGCAGTTGAAGAACTTTATGAAAATATAAAGGACTGGCTAAAACAAAAATTTCCAGAATATTGTTAAATTAATTTCAATTATTTATGATTTATTTAGTGAATTTTGTCCGGTTTGGAAAGCGAAATTGGCAGGGAGTATCAAAAAATAAGAAGCAAATATTTTGTTTATTCCGAGGATTAAAAAATATTTTTATTTTTATGATTTATCTTTATATTCAGTGCAATAAATGAGAAAATGGTGATGTCGATGTATTGCAGTTTTTTCATTAGAGGAGAGAGAGGGTAGAGTGGATGAGGGCAGTAAAAAACCTGTCACATTTCAAATTTGCTCAAAAAAATTAACCAAAGGAGAAACAACATGAGATCAGTTATGTTTTTGTTCTTGATACTCGTTTTAGCGATGGGTATCGCAATGGCAGGTGGTATTGTAGCAAATACCAACCAAAGCGCCGCGTATGTGCGGACATTGAACCGCAATGCATCTACGGATGTTGATGCGGTGTATTTCAATCCGGCAGGATTGACGAGACTTGAAGATGGTTTGCACCTATCTTTAAGCAATCAGTCGATCTTTCAGACAAGAGAAGTAAAAAATAATTATAAGGGCCCCCCGGAATATACTGGTCTAAACAAGGATGCTTTTGAGGGAAAAACAACGGTGCCGATTTTTCCTGATGTATATCTTGCATATAAAACTGGGAAACTTGCTCTCTCTGCAGGATTAATGGTTATAGGTGGTGGTGGAACTGCTGAGTTTGATAAGGGACTTCCTTCGTTTGAAATGGCTCCATCTGATCTGTATCCTGCACTTGCTTCTTATGGTGTTAGCGGTTACGATCTGGATGTTGCTTTTAAAGGGTCATCTACTTATTTTGGTGGACAAGCTGGAATTTCTTATCAAATTAATGATATAATCTCCGTGTCTGTTGGCGGAAGGTTTGTATCTGCAACAAATACCTACAAAGGACATCTTAAAGATGTACAGGTAATTACTCTTGCTGGATTGATGGCTCCAGGATCCTATATGATTGATATTATTGCTGCTAGTGCGACTGCTTCTGCTGTGGCTTATCAAGATACATCTGACCAATACACTGCTGCTGGTGACGCTTATGCTGCTGCTGGAGATGCTGCTTCTGCTGCTGCTGCCTACGGTGCTGCTGCTGCCTACCAAGATGGCGCTGATCAGTACACTGCAGGTTCCGCCGAAGCTACTGCTGCTGGGACTGCTTTAAATATCAATTTTGCAGATCAGGAAGCAGATGTTAAACAGACTGGGACTGGTTTTACACCTATCATTGGTATAAACATTTCACCTTCAGATAAACTTAATATTGGATTTAGATATGAAGCTCTCACAAAGATTGAAATGGAAAATGATACAAAAAAAGATATTGTATTAGAAAGGGACCCAGTTACTGGTGCTCCTACTAAAACAATGTATCCTGATAAGGCAAAGACTCATCAGGATATGCCGGCAATGGTAGCACTTGGAGTTTCTTACTTCGCTACACCTCAAATTAGACTTGAAAGCAGTTTTCAATATTATTTTGATAAGAATGTTGACTGGGACGGTAGAGAAAAGAAAATAGATAATAACTATATCGAAGCTGGCTTAGCATTAGAATATGCTCTTAATGAAAAAATTAAAGTGAGTACTGGTTATCTATATGCCGGAACGGGCGTAAGTGAAGATTACCAGGCTGATGTTAGTTATAGTCTCAGTTCTAATTCGGTTGCTTTTGGTGGTGCTTATTCTATTTCGCCGGCAATTGACGTAAATTTTGGCGCTATTAATACATTCTATGTGGAAGGCGAGAAATCATTTAATTATGAAAGTAAACTACTAAAGGATCCAGAAACAGGTGTTAATCTTGCTTTTCCCGTGAAGGATACATACAATAAAACTTCATTTCTTTTTGGTGTTGGGCTACAATATAAGTTTTAATGATGTGGATTTCTTTCATCTTCTAAAATTTTGGTGATAAAATTCATCAAGTTTGAAAAATGTTGAATAGGAGGAGTTTCAAAAATCCTCCTATTCTAATTTTGAGGGTAATATGAGAAGAATTATCATTGTTGCAATGATCCTGGTATTTTTTAATTTAGGATTATCTCAGTCTGAAGAACGCACCGGCTGGGGCTGGGGAGGCGTGCCGGCAGTCAATTACAATGCCGATGACGGATTTGGTTATGGAATTCTGCTTGATTTATTTAATTATAAGGACGGTGGATATTCACCTTATTATTTCAAAATAAATCCGATAATATTTTTTACGACCGGTGGAAAACAAGACCATACCCTATTTTTTGACGCACCCTATCTGCTTGGAAAAGGGATGAGGTTCAATGTCAGGTTAAGATTTAAAATGGAGGATTTCTATCCATATTACGGTCTGGGCAATGATTCGGAATATCACGAAAGTTATATAAAAACCAATGATGATAATAATTCATTGGATACTTTACATGGCAAGCATTATTACACCGTCCAGAGTGATGAAGTTATTTTAATATCGAACTTTCAAAAAGCGCTGGTTTACCGGGAAGACGGCAAACCGAAAATTTCCGCCTTAGCCGGTCTGGGAGTTATTCATGTAAATACGATTGAAAACGAAAATGAAGGCGTCGTTACAAAATATAGATATGATATTGACAGTAGTGGTGTTTTAACTTCCAAAGATACAAAGAAGGCTTTTAACAATTTTTTGAAGTTTGGTATTATTTACGATACGCGTGATAATGAGCCGGCGCCTAATACAGGAGTGTGGACTGATCTTGTCGGCGAATGGTACACAAAGTTAATCGGAAGCGACCACCGGTTTTTACGTTTGACTTTTACCGACAGGCGTTATTTCCGGATATTTGAAAAACTTGTATATGCAAATCGCATTTTAGTCGAGAATATATTTGGAGATGCTCCTTACTCAATGTTGTACCCTGTTGGCGGTTCATTTCGCTTTGATGAAGGTCTTGGCGGGTATCGAACTATTCGGGGCGTCTATAAAAATCGCTATATCGGAACAACCAAATTCCTGATGAATATGGAATTACGTTACCGGTTCTATGAATTTTCCTTTGCAAACCAGGATTTTTATTTGGCAGCAAATATATTTTATGATTTTGGACGTGTCTGGCATGAAAATGATAAAGAAGGCGGATTCAAGAATTTGCACGATGGCAAAGGTTTAGGTCTCCATATTGGCTGGAATGAAAATTTTATAGTATATGCAGAAATGGGTTTTAACAAAGAAGCTGGAAGCCAGCTATATATCGATATCGGATATTTGTACTAAGTAGAGTCTGTCCATAATGTCGGTTTTTTCGATAAATGGAAACTTGGCTTATCCGGCAGCTGCCCATTGGCCTCAGCTTAGGAATTAGATAGTTATTTGAACCATTATTTAACACCAAATGTGTTGATAAAATTAATGAATTTGACTATCAAGACATTTATTTCTAAAATAGAATAAAAAACTCCTGCCGGGGTTAATACGGAAGTTTTTTATGGTGTGTTTGATGAATACCTTGCCTCCATCCTTTTACCTCGTTCCCGAGCCCCAGTTTGGGAACATGCAACGAGGAAGATAAAAAGGTGAGATTAATGTTTCGATTCAACACAGAAGTGTCTTTTTCGCACCTTTTCAAGGTGCGATTTGCAGAATGTAAAAACTCCGTAGGAGTTGGCTAAAGAGGTAGAAATGGCGAATACATTTACCCAGTTATATATCCATATCATTTTTAGCACAAAAGGCAGGGAAAAGATATTCCCTAAGAATCATAAAGACGAGATTCAAAAATATATCACCGGGATCATTCAGAAAAGGGGCCACAAATTGATTGTCATCAATAATATGCCGGATCATATCCATATTTTTATTGGATTAAATCCGTGCCAGGCTATTTCTGATCTGGTTAGAGATATAAAACAGAACTCAACTAATTTTATCAAAAAGAACCGGATGCTGATTGGGAACTTCGCCTGGCAGGAAGGTTACGGGGCGTTTTCCTATTCCCATTCTCAAATTGATGAGGTTGTGAAATATATTATAAATCAAGAAGAGTATCATCGTAAAAAGACATTCAAAGAAGAGTATTTGGAATTTTTAGATAAATTCGGAGTTGAATACGATATAAGGTATGTTTTTGATTAGGGAACAAATAGCGAACCCCTATCGGGGTTTGGGGTTGTCGAGTTTGTTGGGTTTATCTACAAATAGCAAACCCCTGCCGGGGTTAATACGAAGGTTTTTTATGGTGTGTTTGATGAATACCTTGCCTCCATCCTTCTACCTCGTTCCCGAGACCCAGCTTGGGAACATGGAACGAGCAAGATAAAAAGGTGAGATTGATGTTTCGATGTGGCAAATACTTTGAAAAGGTGCGATTTGCAGAATGTAAAAACTCCAGAGGAGTTGTCTATTTGTAGCAAGAAGGTATATCGTGTAGAATCAAACTCCGTAAGGAGTTGGCTAAAGAGGTAGAAATGGCAAATACATTTACCCGGAATACGATATAAGATATGTTTTTGATTAGGGAACAAATAGCGAACCCCTATCGGGGTTTGGGATTGTCTATGTTGTTGGATTTATCTACAAATAGCAAACCCCTGCCGGGGTTAATACTGAGATTGCTTAAGATGACGCCAATAGGCAGATGCTGGATGAGTTAGAAAACATAACTCAAGATTTCATAGTTTACGGACAAACACTAAGTAATTTTTCAATTGATTTCATATAAGAAATATTAGAGGGGCAAATGTGTTTAATAAAAGATAAACAAGTCTTCGGCTGGACTATGTACGATTGGGCAAATTCCGCCTTTGCGACGACAATCATGGCGGGGTTTTTCCCGATCTTTTTCAAAAACTACTGGAGCGCCGGCGCCGATGTCAATCAGAGTACCGCTTTATTGGGGCTGGCAAATTCAATTGCGTCACTGGTTGTTGCCTTGATAGCTCCGATATTAGGAGCAATCGCTGATCAGAGTTCGGGAAAGAAGAAATTTCTGATCTTCTTTGCTTATCTTGGCGTATTGATGACGGGTTGTCTATTCATGGTCAAGTTTGGTCACTGGTTATTGGCTGTAATCCTGTATGTACTCGGCACAATCGGTTTTTCCGGGGCAAATATATTTTACGACAGCTTATTACCGGGCGTAACCAATGAGAAAAATATTGATTATGTGTCTGCCAAAGGTTTTGCCCTGGGATATCTTGGTGGAGGTTTGTTGTTTTTAATCAATGTCCTTTGGGTATTGCAGCCGGGATTATTTGGTTTCCCAACAGAAGTAAAAGCAATGGTTGCAGAACAACTTGTTCAGGATGCGCAGATAATCCAACTCACTGATGACACTGATTTTACGATTCCTAAAAGTAAATCCTTTGCTAAAGCGGTTGTGACGAGCACAATATCCGTTCCGGTTCATTCCATTAAAATGGTTGAGAACAGTAATTCAAGCGATATTTGGATCGAGGTGGAATTTCCGGAAGGGTTAAACGCAAAGTTATTAGATCAGTCTGTATCCTTTGGTGAATATAAAAACGGTGAAATCGTTAGTATATCAGAAGATATGCAAAAAGTTAAAATCGGAAACCTAACCCAAAAAATCATTGGGGCTACCGAAGCGGAATTTATTATCAAAGATGACATTACCTTTACCGGTTTTGAAAACGGTATTTTAACGGGCGTTGCCGGGCTGGATAATCATTTCGGAGTTGTTGAAGTTAAGTCTGACTTTTTAGCTCCGTCTATCGAATTTTTATCTATTCGGATCAGTTTCTTGTCGGTTGCATTATGGTGGGCGATTTTTACGATTCCGTTAATCCTGTATGTCAAAGAACGCCGTAAGAAGGGGTTCACAGAAGAGAAGGTCAATTACGTCAAGCTGGGTTTTGGTCAACTCAGGCACACGTTTCGGAAGATCAAGCACATGAAGGTCGTTTTCCTGTTTCTCTTAGCATATTGGCTCTATATCGACGGTGTGGATACAATTATCAGGATGGCTGTCGATTACGGCATGTCGATCGGATTTCCTTCTAATGCTTTAATTGTTGCATTACTGATAACGCAATTTGTCGGATTCCCGGCAGCTCTATTTTTTGGGAAACTTGGCGAAAAGTGGGATGTAAAGAAGTCTATTTTCATTGCCATTGTCGTCTATTTATGTGTCACAGCCTATGGAGTGATGATGACCAAAACAATCGAATTTTATATATTGGCGATTGTCGTTGGATTAGTGCAGGGAGGCATACAGGCGCTCAGCCGGTCGTATTACTCTCGTTTGATTCCCAAAGATCAGGCTGCGGAATTTTACGGATTTTATAACATGCTTGGAAAATTTGCAGCAATTTTCGGACCGGTTATTATGGGCACAATAGGTTTATTGGTGCGTAGGGCGGGTTATTCGGCGAATATTGCGTCCCGGGCAGGTATTGCCTCGGTCTCAATTTTATTCATTATCGGTGGAATATTACTTTATTTCGTTGATGAAGAAAAAGGTAAACGGGAAATTGAATATTTGAAGTTAAAGGACGGGGAAAGGTAACCAAAATTTCAAATTTCAAATATCAAATTTTCTTTGTGTCTCTATGCTAAGTATTAAAACCCTTTTCGAATATAAAATATATGAAAATATTTCTGGTATTATATATCAGAAAGATTAAATTATTCCCGGGTGTTTTGTTTTTGGGGTAGTAAATTGCATAAAATCTTATGAAGAATAGAAGGATAAGCGTCCTCGGATTTGCGTTTCTCTTTGTATTTGCAGCGGCGATTTTGCTGGATGGTAAATATTCTCCCGTCTCATCTAAATTTGTGACAATTCATATAGATGGGATAGATAATAACGTCGTCGCCAGTAAAGTTGAAGATATGGTTCGCATGATTGAAGGCGTGCAAACAGTTTTCATTGATGAAAAATCTCACATATGCACGGTTCGATATGATTCAGGGAAAATCGATCTTAAAGTTGTCGAAAGTCAGCTCGCTGGTTTGGGTATAAAATTTGTCCCGATTGAGTCGCTTAAAATCCTCGATTCGAACGTCCGGAAAGATTATAAAAAACTTCTTTCTATCAAAATCAATTCCGCATCCAATCAATAGCATTATACAAAATAACAATACTGGTTACTGGTTGCTGGTTACTGGCTTGCCACGTGAAATGCGACGCCTGCCCTGTGAAACTTGAGGTACGAAAATATTTCACCAGGGAAGGAGCATATTTCACTGTGGTTGCTGGATACTGGTTGAATTGGTTGAATTGGTTGAATTAGTGGAGACAAACTTTGTCCTGATTTATCGGGGCGCAGACAGGCGTTTATATTTTCTTTACCCCGTGAGATAACATTGAAAATAAGAGCATTCAAGTAAGACATTATTTTTTATCTTTCGATGTTTTCAGATGATATAAATTAGTAGTCTCTAACGGGGTGAACCTTTTCGAATGGGGGGTCCAATTATTCCTTCATTGTATTGATAAAGTGGCTTAATGGAACAAAATAGCTGCTAAATTCCTTATAACATACTGATAGTCAGGGAGATATCGGGAAAGTTTTTTTAAGGAAAATAATATGACAAAAAAAATGTCCATTTTGTGGTTATCAGCGAACTAAGAAATGCGGGA
>JAUVYH010000197.1 GCA_030603165.1 Fidelibacterota bacterium | reverse complement strand
TTTCCCTAAAGAAACGTAAAAAACTATAATAAAAATGTAGTGCCGAAATTTTAAGGTGTCGAGAACGTATACATTTGAAATCAATGAGTTTATGATATTCGAGTTGTCGAATCAAGGTTTTGATCTTAATTGCCATGATTTATCCTGTCTTTTCATGGTTTGCCGTGAACCCAATTCTTTATGGAAAACTCGCCTGCCTACATTGCAAACAGGGCAGTATCTGCTGTCCGGCACTTAAATTTTTTATAAAAGAGAAAAAGGAATAATTAATCTAAAATCTTGCTCGCTGCCGTTTCCGGATCGTCGCATATCGGGAAGATTGGTAAGAGACCTGCAATTTCAAATACTTCTTTGACGTCACTTTTAACGGAACAGAGGATAAGTTTTCCCCTAAACTGATTCAACTTTTTGGCTGCTCCCAAAAGTACACGTAATCCGGCGCTGCTGATATAACGTAATTTTGAGAAATCGAGGATGAATTTTGTATTGTTTTGATCGATTGCCGGAATTAGTTTTTTTTCTAAAGCACCAGACGTATTCGAATCTAAATTCCCCTCGAGTGAAATGATATAAATATCTTCAATTTTTTCGACATTGATTTGCATTATTATCCTTTCTTCAACTTGTTAATTAAGAAAACTAAAATTTCTTGGTTAAAATTAACTTATTTTTCCCATTTTTAGTACTGTATTTTATTTCGTCCATCATATTTTTTATGAGATAGATTCCCAAACCGCCGATTTTTCGATCTTCAAGGCATGCATTAACGTCAGGAGTAGGTGCGTTGGCTGGGTCGTATGGATTGCTATCATCCTCTATTTCAAGGGTAAAATAATCATTATGCAAGGAATAGCGTATATCTATCAAATGGTCGTTTTGATCACTATATCCATACGTAATAATATTCGTAAGAATCTCATCTAACGCAAGATGTAAAGAAAAAATGATTTTGTCAGAAATTGAATGTTCCCGACAAAATTCAGCGATAGACTCACAAACACGTTCTATTTCAGGAATTTTATTGTGTATTTGTAAATTTAATTGCTTGTTCATATTAATTGAAATATCAAAAAGTGGTTATAACTGTATTTCCAAACCTTCGGTGGCCAGAAATATTTTTAAATCGGCGTCAGGATAATTAATCTTTTTATAATTGATGGATTTTTGCAGTATTTCATCGACTTCAAAATCGTCGCGTTCCGGTTCATGATGAAAGAGCGCCATCCGTTTGACATTTGCCTGTATTGAAAAATCAATCCCGACGAGCGCGGAACTATGTCCCCAGTCCTCTTTATGGATGGCTTCTTCAAATGTATATTGGGCGTCAAATATGAGTAAATCAGTGTTTTTGAAGAATTCAAGATGTTTATTAATACTTTCCTTTGAAAGGTCTTTATACTCTGAATCCGTTGCATATACGAGGGATTTTCCTCCACACTCCACCCGATAGCCGAAAGATCCGCCCGGATGATATAGAGGAGAATTCTTAACGGTCACATTCCCGATTTTCACACTGGTTCGATGCTCCAACTGGATAAATTCTTTTTTTGCTTTCATATGATGAAGAGCGACAGGGAAAAACCGAAAATCCTGTTGTGTTTCAAGGCGTTCCTTAATGTTCGGGTGTCCGCCATAGAAAAAGATTTTATTATTAGGAAAAAAGGCCGGGGCAAAGAAAGGAAAACCAAGTATATGATCCCAGTGCGTGTGGCTTAAAAATATGTGAATTTCCAGACCATTTTTATTTTGATCATGTTTCACAATGTAATTTCCCAGGTTTTTCAGTCCTGATCCCATATCGAGAATTATTAATTTGTTATCTGCACGTATTTCCACACAGGAAGTATTGCCGCCTATCATGCCTGTTTCGACCGGGGTCAGTGTGTCAATTAGCGCATCAATCTTGTGTTGGTCGCTAATTTTTTCTTCTACTATTCGTTGAGCGAATTTTCGTATTTTTTTCTTTATTTGATCGCTTGTCGGTGGAGTTGGAATAGATCCTCTGACTCCCCAAAATCTGACTTTCATTTAGCGCTCCTATCAAACTCTCTAAAATATAAAAAAATGGCAGTGTGATGTTTTATTTCTGATACCTAAACTCTCTTGTTGGGCAATTTATCGTATGTAATGACTTTTTGCAATAAAAATTTAGCCTGATGAGTTCACGAGTCGTAAATTTATCACCTTACGAGCCGCATGTTCGTTCTTCAGCGGACTACAGACTAAAAGAATCGTTAACCGCCGGCTTCAGCAAAGGATGCGCTTCTCATTACAAAGCTGGGGCTTTGTAACGAGTGAGATAATCATCAGCCGAAATCAAAATATTATGAGTACTGGAATCGCTTTAGACCAAAGCTTTTTATCGCAAGATTCTTCGGGACACATCCATCTGTTAAGGTTTTACTGTTTTAGCATTTGTCCCTCAGAATGACACGTTGGTTTTTAATCTTTCCCCCAATCTGTCATTCTGAACGAGGTACAAGTGAAGAATCTCTATTGGGTTCTCGGAGATTCTTCCCCGACATTCGTCGGGGCTTCGCTCATCAGATGACAATATGAGGTGTGCATTGGTCTTAAGCGATCCTTCCCCAGTTGAATAACAGAAAGATTCAACGGGGTAAACTCTGCTTCGCTTTCCTCAGGATGACAGTTTGGGGTAGCTCATGATAACACATATCCGCCTGCTTCCTCCGAAGGAGGTCGGGCAGGTAATCACTTTTTATCTCAAAGAGATCCCTTTGGGACGAAACAAATTACAAGTAAAGTTCCTGCAATCTTGAAGTTTTGACGCCCTTGTTTTAATTATTTTATCTATTTATATTCAAGCGTGAGGTTAAAAACAATATATACAAAAGGGGTGGGAAATGAAACGTATTTTCACGATAATGCTTGTTTTGCTGCTTGTTGTCAGTTGTACAATGAAACCGTCAAAGCTTGAGATGGAGGCGAAACAATTGGTAGATAGCTTAACAACTGTCATTGAACCGCTACTGTCGGAAAGCGCGCTTGCTTACTGGAATGCGACCGGCACCGGACAAGATGAATACTATAAGCGGTATGCCGAACTTAATATTGAATTGACAAAAATATACTCGAATAAATCTGATTTTGATAAACTCAAAACATTCAAAAACACCAAAATTAAAGATCCGGTTCTTGCGCGCACGATTGAAGTATTGTACCTTGGATTTTTGGCTAATCAAACAGACCCTGAATTACTGAATAAAATTACTAAAATATCGACCGAACTCGAACAGAGATTTAATACTTTCAGAGGAAAAATCGATGGCAAACCCATGACCGGAAATGCTATTAAGAAGATTTTGTCTGAAAGCGATGACGTGACGTTACGGAAAAAAGCCTGGGAGGCATCCAAACAGGTCGCCACTGTTGTCGAAGAAGACTTTTTAAAACTTGTTAAACTCCGCAATGAATCGGCTAAATCTATAGGCTTCGATAATTATTATCAAATGAGCCTGATCATCAGTGAGCAGGATCCTGATGAAATTCAACGGATTTTCGATGGACTTGACAATGATACCAGAAAACCATTTATAGATGCTAAGATGGAAGTGGATCGGATTTTAGCAAAGCGGTTTGGGATCAGTGTCGATGATTTAAGCCCCTGGCACTATTCCGATCCCTTTTTCCAGGAGGCGCCGGTCATTACGGAAATAAACCTGGATCGTTATTACGAGGATCGAGATGTTGTCGGGTTGGCTCGGCAATTTTTTAACAGCATCAATATTAATGTTGATCAAATACTGAATTCCAGCGATCTGTATGAAAGGGAAGGCAAGTATCCTCATGCATATTGTATTGATATGGATCGAAAAGGCGATGTCAGGATTATGATGAATGTCCAGCCGACAGAATCCTGGATGTCAACTTCTCTGCATGAGCTCGGACATACAATTTACGATCTGAAACATGATAAAGATCTGCCGTTCTTTTTAAGAGAACCCGCTCATGCCTTCACTACGGAAGCCGTTGCTATTTTCTTTGAACGTCTTTCAAAAAATCCATCCTGGATGCAGGAAGCGCTTAATCTTACCGATAAGCAAAAACAGGAAATTATAGATGTTACTGCAAAAACATTACGTTTGGAGAAGTTGATCTTCGCCCGCTGGTCATTAGTAATGCTGAATTTTGAAAGAGAATTATACTCAAACCCTGATCGGGACTTGAATATACTCTGGTGGGACCTGGTGGAAAAATACCAGATGGTTAAACGACCTGAGAACCGTAATATGCCTGATTACGCCGCAAAGATACATGTCTGCCTGTACCCGGTTTACTACCATAATTACCTGTTAGGAGGATTACTGGCGGCGCAATATTTGAATGCTATTGCTGTCAACCAGGGATTGGATAATGTCTCGGAAGTCCGCTTCATGAACAATCCCGAAATCGGCAACTATTTTATCGAGAATGTTTTTAAACCCGGATCCCTGTATCGCTGGGACGAAATGATCATTCGGGCAACCGGTGAGAAACTAACGTCAAAATATTTCGTTGAGCAGCTTTGATGAATTCGTAAAAAAATCTGACCGCAAAGACGCCAGTCTGCGATCTCTGCGCCTTTGCGCCTCTGCGTTAAATATTAAAACCCTTTTCAAATATAGGTATAATCACTGCATTTCAAATAGCCATACAAGCACAAAGTCCTTGACAGAAAGAATTTTATACGTAATATTTAAAGCAATGTTATAAATTAGGAAAGGAAAATAGGGATTATTTATCCTCAATGAGCAAAAGCAAAAATCAACGGCAGACTTCCTTTCATAATCGTGATGAAACAATTTCAAAACAACTCGGAATGAGATAAATGATTAAAAAGTACATTTTATTTATTGT
The DNA here is from genome assembly GCA_030603165.1 of Fidelibacterota bacterium. Classification (GTDB taxonomy): domain Bacteria; phylum Fidelibacterota; class UBA2242; order UBA2242; family UBA2242; genus UBA9312. The sequence goes on along the minus strand of JAUVYH010000197.1, from coordinate 519 downwards.
AACGATACTTTTTGTTGGTATAAATATTTCAACATTGACCGCTGAAGATAAGGTGGTAACAGTGACTTTAAAAAGTGACCAAACCCTTCGATCATTGGCGATTAAATACTTTGGCGAACCCAACGATTGGGAAGTCATATTGTTTTATAACGGCTTTAAGTCACCCGGTGAAGTAAATATTGGGACCAAATTGAAAATTCCCGTTCAATTATATAAAAAAATAAATAAACAACTTGAAGACGCCCAAAAATTGATATCACAAGCGAATAACGAGGGCGCCGGTATTCTGGCGAAAGATTTAGTCGAATCAGCCATCAGCGCTCAGAAAGAAGCTGTTGGATTAAAGAAAAAGGGGCAGCTTGATCTGGCGTATAAAAAAGCGACCGAATCAGTTAATTCTGCCGGGAATGCCATTCAACAGACAAAAGATAAACGTATTAACCCAAGTTCGACAATAATATAAAATAATCCCGAAAAAACGACACTCGCTCTACGCTAACATACTGTTTTTACAACAAT
>JAUVYH010000064.1 GCA_030603165.1 Fidelibacterota bacterium | reverse complement strand
AAAAAATGAAATACTTCATCTGTTTGGTTCATGGATAATCCCACGTAAACCGTACCGACAGGTTTTTGCAGTGATCCGCCGGATGGTCCCGCGATGCCGGTAGTGCTTAAACCAATATCCGTATTTGCATTCTTTCGAATACCCCGTGCCATTTCTAATGCCGTATCCGGACTTACAGCGCCATATTTTTCTAAAGTATTCTTCTTTACACCCAATATATCCATTTTCGATTGATTACTATAGCAAACAGCGCCTTGTATAAAGTAATTCGAGCTGCCGGGAACATTTGTCAATCGGTGAGCGATCAACCCTCCCGTGCAAGATTCTGCTGTCGCAATCGTTAATTTTTGGACTGTCAGCATTTCAGCGATAACGGATTCCAGTGTATCACTCCCGAATCCATAAATGACATTACCAAGTATAGCGCTTACCTCATCGATATATGACGATAACGGAGTATATTCATTATCGTTACTATATGACAAGGCAATATCAACAGCCAGAAATCTTGGTAGTAAAGAAACTGTTAATTCCTGATGAGAGTCAATCCAGTGACTAATTTTAGAAAATATTTCGGATTCCGGTAATCCGGTTGTGTGGATTATTTCAAAGGATATCTTCTGGTCAATCAACTTACTTATATCCTGCCGGATGAAATTCCGGAACATTTTCTTCATTTCAACAGGAACACCGGGCATAAAGAAAAATAATTTCCCGTCTTTCTCAAATTTCATGCCCTGAGCGGTTCCAATTAAATTTGGTACGATTATCGCCTTATTTGGAAGCATAGCCTGTTGTTTGTTTAAATCTGTCAGGCTTAGACCTTTACTATCGAAAAGAGTTTTTATCTGCCGAAACGCATCATTATTGAATTCCAGCGGTGAATCAAAGTATTGTACAGCTGCTTTTTTTGTAATATCATCATGAGTTGGTCCTAAACCACCGGTAATAAAAACGAGATTAATCTCAGATTCAATATGATTAAGAGCATGTGTAATTGATATAATTGTATCACCGATGATCGCAATCAAATCAACATTGACGCCAATATATTTCAAATGTTCTATAAGATACCGGGAGTTCGTTTCCGTCGATAAACCCGAAGTGAGCTCATTACCGATCGCTATGATTGCAGCGCGCATTTATACTATCCAGAGAATCAGATTGACGGTGATTGCCGTGAAAATTCCGGCGGCAATATCATCCATCATAATTCCAAACCCGCCACCTATCTGCTCGAGTTTATTAATGGGATATATCTTTGTAATATCAAAAAATCTAAAAACGACAAAAGCGACGAAAAATAATGGTAATTGCTCAGGAAATCGTATTTGTGGAATGAGTAATAATGCCAGCCACATTCCGGCAACTTCATCAATTACAATATAAGAAGGGTCGACAATTCCGGAATAAATCTCTGATAAACCAGCCACAAAGATCCCGATAAGAATCGCACTACTGACAATTATAGTTCGAATCAGCGCCGATTCAACAGGAAGAAATATCCAGATGATAACAGCGAGAAGGCTCGCCCATGTACCGGGAGCGCCGGGTATATATCCCGTATAAAAAAAAGACGCCAGCGTATTGATGAAAAAGTTTTTTCTCAAGATTTTTTAAAATACTGTTTGATACTATTTCTATTGACGATGATATATTCAATACCGGTCCATACGGTAAATAAAGTCACGATCAGCATCAATGCATATATGATAGGATAATTTTCAAGAACCTTGATATATTCAGAAATTCCGAGAAATATCTTCCAACGTTGAGTGATAATATAGACTAAAATAAAACATACAACGCCAATCTGCGCACCGGTTTTTATTTTAGCGGATGAGCGTGTAACCATTATACTATCTTTTGTGGACATTAATATCCGTAGCCCTGTTACCATAAAATCCCGAAGAATCACTAAAAAAACCATCCATAGAGGTATTAAATCCATTACCACAAAAGAGATAAATGCAGCAGACATAAGCACTTTATCGGCTAAGGGATCCAGGAATTTACCCAGTTTTGTCACCTCACTATATTTCCTTGCAATATAGCCGTCATAGGCGTCAGTCGTGGATGCAAGTATAAAAATAATTAATGCCAGTATCTCAAAATATTGATATCCGGTAAATAGAAAATATAAAAACAGGGGAGTCAACAATATTCTCAGAGTAGTAATAAAATTCGCCCTTGTAAAAATTTTAGATTTCATTATAATTGTGTTCTACCCTCTATTGCATGTGTTAAAGTTAATTCGTCGGCAAATTCGATATCGATCCCCATGGGTAATCCCTGAGCGATCCGGCTTACATTTATTCCCTTGTTTTTTATCAATTTTAACAAGTACAGCAATGTTGTTTCGCCATCCCGGGTTGGATTGATTGCAAATATTACCTCCTTAATACCATCCAATCGAGGCATCAGATCGTCAATATTCAAATCATTTGGTCCGATTCCGTTTAGTGGCGACAAGACACCACCTAACACATGATATAATCCTCGATACCGACCGGTTTTTTCAATTGCCAGCACATCCATGCTTTCCTGAACAATACAAATCGTCGAATGGTCCCGCTTTAAATCTGAACAAATGTCACAAGGATCATCTTCCGATATATTATGACACTGACTGCATTCGGATATCCGATCTTTTACATCAATGATCGCCTTTGCCATGGCAACAGCGTCGTCACGAGGATTTTTCAGGATAAAAAATGCCAGGCGCTGAGCAGATTTTTTACCCACGCCCGGGAATCGCGATAGTTGATCTATCAATATCTGGAGGGAAGCTGGTAATGTGCTCATAGACCTGGAATTTTAAAACCTCCCGGTAAATTCGGCATCAACCCACCTGTTAATCCAGCCATTTTTTCCTGTGATAACTCCTGAGATTTCGATAGCGCCTGGTTCGTTGCGGCAACGACCATGTCCTCGACCATTTCCACATCGTCGGATAATACTTCAGGATCAATTTTTATCGACAATATTTCCTGTTTGCCATTTGCAACAACTTTTACCATGCCGCCGCCGGCGCTGCCCTCAACCGTCATACCGGCTAACTCCTCTTGCACCGCTTCCATCTTTTGCTGCACCTTCGTAAACTGTTTCATTATATTGTTTAAACCGCCTTTGGGCATCATAGTTGACTCCTTATGTTGGAATAATTTCTCCGCTAAATACATCCATTACTTTTTTTGTCATTTTGTCAAATTTACTCGTTTTCTGAGATTTGACAGTATCTGTTTTATCCTCAATACATTTAATCTTGATCGGTTTATTGAGAACTTCCTCTATAATTTTTTCCACAACCGCTGAACGGGATTTTATCGTATTCAAATGAAATACAGCATCGTTCTTAAACATCACTTCTAATACATTCCCCTTGAGTTTATGAGGTTTCCCCTCTTTTAGAAATGTCGAAAGCGATGGATTGCCATCCCCGATTTTTTCCGTAATTGTATCCCATTTAGCAATTATATCTTCAAGAGTAATATTTTTATCTAAATCCTGGTTTATTGTTTCAGTGAGTTTTTCTATCGGTCGAATTTCGGTTTTCTTTTCCGGCTCAGGTTCGGGCTTGATTGACTTCATACCGGTTGCTTTTCCAGGTTGAAATAGGTCTAAAGTTTCTTTAACGGCTGTTTCTGCCTGGCTTTTCTGTAGTGTATATATTGGATTCTTTATTGAATCTAATATATTTTCAACCGTGACGGTGTTATGCATAGCGCCCATACGCAATAATGTGAACTCAATATGCATTCTCTGGTTCAGAGAGGTTTTCAATCCGATCTGGGCGTCGGTAACGATCTTAATTAGTCGTAAAATATCTCCGCTAATCCATTTATCTGCTTCTTCAAGATAACGATTCTTTGTATTATCGGGTAAATCCAGCATATCCACCGAATTTGTTGTATTGGCAATCAACAGGTTCCTGAAATGCTCTGAAAATCCGTTTAAAAATTCGGCTACATTAATGCCTTCATCAATAATCTTACCTGCCAGTGAAAGTAGTGATTTTGCATTGTTCTGATATATTTCATTTCCAATATCAATATAAAATTCATAATCAATCAGGCTTAGGATTTTCCGGGCGTCTTCCATCGTGACCGATTTATCCGAGGATGCAATTAGCTGGTCAAGCAGGCTTTCAGCGTCCCTCATGCTGCCTTCAGCCTTTTTTGCAATCAACATCAAAATATCATCAGAGATATCAACGCCCTCTTTTTGATCAATTTCGCTGAGCAGTCTGACGATTTGAGCAACCGGAATCCGATGAAAATCATAGCGCTGGCATCTTGAAATAATCGTCGCCGGGATTTTGAGGGGTTCGGTTGTCGCAAAAATAAATATCACATGCGCCGGCGGTTCTTCGAGAGTCTTTAAAAGAGCGTTAAATGCTTCTTTGGTAAGCATATGTACTTCATCAATGATAAAGATACGATAATTCGAACTTGCCGGCGGATATTTTACATTTTCCCGAAGATCGCGAATCTGGTCGATACCACGATTAGAGGCGCCATCAATTTCCAGAACATCAAGGCTTCTTCCGGTTGTTATTTCTTTACAATTTTGACATTCATTACAAGGATTGTACTCATGAGGATTCTTACAATTCAGACTCTTTGCCAATATCCTTGCAGTGGATGTTTTCCCAATCCCTCTTGATCCGGTGAATAGAAAGGCATGGGAAATTCGGTTGGTTTTAATGGCATTCCGGAGTGTGGCACAGATATGTGACTGTCCGATGATTTCATCAAATCGTTGAGGTCTGTATTTTCGGGAAATTACTTGATAACTCATAATAATCTATTGGCTATGCACCAGGCATTGAATCTGTTAATAACTACTCCATTATGACTGTTAGCTCGCTTTCTGGAATCCTGCGGCACATAAAATGATCGGCTACCGCTGCTCCCTTCCAGGCCTGACGGGGTTTACCAATTTTCTATTGCGCAGAATGGAAAGTGTCAACGCTACATATCACAACAAAGCAACCAAAACATGACCCTCTGCCTGGCATCCACCCTGCTATAGCGGTTTGCAGGTTACAGGGCACCGCTGGCTCCCCATGTAGCATAGCCATAAAATTCATTCATCAAAAATCAGTGGAGCTGATGGGGTTCGAACCCACGACCTCAGCATTGCGAACGCTGCGCTCTCCCAGCTGAGCTACAGCCCCATTCAAAAATCAAGGTTTAAACTTAAAATAATCCCGGTTTGTTTCAAAAGAGTTATTTCGATTATTTTTTCTTACGAAAAAACCCTCTCCTCTTTGGTTTTTCAGCAGAATCGCCTTCTTTTTCAGATCTATCTTCTTCCCCTTTTTTTCGCTCCATCTTTTCCAGCCGCTTTTCGAATTCACTTATTTCTGCAAATTCTTCTTCAGATTCTGCTTCGGTCTCCTGCTGTTCTTCAGGCGGTTTGGCAGCTATAGCCGCCTCTTTTAATCGTTGTTCTTCCTGCTTTTCAAGTTTACCAAGCATCAGAACGACTTCGCCGTTGAATTCCTGGATGGTTTTTTCCAGCCGCTTCATCAATTCATCAGCCATTCGCTTTCCATAACTCTTGCCGATATTATCGAGAATATCATCGAGTTTGCGTTTTATGTATTCACTGCGCTTATCGGTTTTACTAAAATCAACTTCGGGCGCTTTTTGTTCAAGCTGCTCTTCAGCGCTTTTTGCTTCTCTTCTGCTTAATCTTGTTCGCCGTGGGTCCGCCATAATTTCCCTTTCAATTTTTTAAAAGTATAGGTTAAACATCCAATAGAGTCAAGCCTTTTTATCTTACTTTTTCGAAATTTAATAATGGTTTTGGGTCGCAGCCAATCGACAATAGACGGAGCAATATAATAACCGACGATCGCTCCAATCACAGCGCCGGAAAAATAGTAGATACCGGTCTGGTTAACAGGAATGGGAAATAGCATATTTACTAATTGTCCTGCTCCTAATCCCGCCGATGTTGTTCCAAGCATAGTCATCCAGTAAAGAATATCCGCTTCTTCCTGACGGTTCCAGTATTTCATTTTATTGATAGATTTTATAGAAATGTCGTAGAATTGATTATCCAGTAATAACCTGATATTGTTCCGGTCTGATTTATAGAAGTAACCGCTATATTTCTGTTTATTATTCATTTTAACAATGCAATAGGAATTCACCGGCACTTCCGAAAGATGCTGTTCGGCAAAAAGCGGTTGGTATTTTCGTTGTAAATATTCCAGTTTATCTTTATCCGGCGGCTCTTTTTCACCAATTTTCCGACCCAATAAATAAACTTCGTATTGACTGTATAAAAATTCTCGTATCTTAATTCCCTGATTATCCCAATATTGAATGACGGCGACAATACTATCACTGGGTAACCGGTGGAATTGCGCATTGATGAAGTTTTTGACTTCGGGGAACATACAATAATGTGTTTTTTCAATAATATCTATTTCAGACCCGACATTCTCATGCACAACAACAATTTCACCTGCATAAATAAATGTACATAACGTGATCAGAAATAGTATAAAAAGAGTGTTGAACTTCATGTTGATAAAAAGCCCCGCTTGTTTAACGGGGCTTTTATGCTTACTCCTTAATTGATGATTGTTCAATCCGAACCATCAGAAGCTAAAACCGGTTTCAATCGTTGTTATAGAGACAGATTCAGTCTCAGGATCTATTGCTCCATCACCATTATAATCCCGGTAGGTTCTCTGGAATACATAATAAATGACTGCCCCACCGCCTAACTCAAAACCGACCTTGTAACCCAGGATGGTATTTTCAGATGGTTTGTCAAACTGAAAGGGATTATCGTCATTATTGCGCTGGTAGAAAGCTATTGCATCAGCGAGCTTCGGGATTTTTCCCTTCGGGATAGACGCCGTTGCCATAAAACTCTTGATTTCAGTCCCCGAAGTAAACATATGCTGGTAGTAACTACCGAGAACAACATAATTCAGAATATTCACATCAAACGAACCAAAGACACCCTGCATCTGATCCTGCATCAACGTCATTTGTTGCTTTGTAAATATCTGTCTGTTCCGAATTTGAACTCTTTCATAGTCATAAGCTCTGTCCCAGTAACCAAATAAAAAATTCTCTCCGGCATAACGATATTCGAGGGACAAATTGACAATCTTGAAAAGATTAGCCCGGACTCCCGGAACAGCGAAACCAAATCCTGGCGTGAAAGCTTCTCTACTATAAGCTTTCGCAATTTTATCATACACTAATGCGGAATCCTCTGCAGGGATAAACGACGCTGCTTGACCGTATACTTCCAATTTTACGAATTTACTGTTGAGAACCGGCATGCCAATATCAAATGCAACTGCTCCATTCAATATCCGGTCGTAGCTGGATAATTTTGTAATTCCTTTTTCAATAAAGGTTTCGCTTGGCATATCATAGCCGATAGATCTTAGATAATTACGTTGAGGTAAATCAAACTTTGTTCGTAATTCCTTAATTACTTCATTATCATCCTCATCGGGATACATATCCAATACATCGGCTACTTCATCGTCATCGGAATCCTTTAAACCTCTATAAGGATAAACATCAGTTACAACAGTTCCTCCAATTTTCAAAGGTAGATTCTTCAATGGCTGATAGGTTACACGTCCGGACATAAGACCGGGACCGGTAATTTCTTTAGCGTTAGCAACAAAGGCTTCCCAGCCCAAACCACCGATTTTCATTCCGGTATGGACGCCGACTTTGCGTACCTGGGGATATTCGGTAGTATTTGAATAACCGTTCATCAGAATTCCGTAGCCGAGCGTCACATTGTCCATAGCGCCTAATTTTGCAAAGAACGGATCGCCCGGTTGCGCCCAGCGAACATAATAAAATTTATCGAGATAATCGGAAAATTCATCCCACTCGTCTTTACGGATATTGCCTTGATCATCCATATAAATTGCAATATCCAGCGCCACTCCGAGTTTGCCCAGCTTCAATTCGGGTCGCAATGCGATTTGATTATAGATTTTGTTGTCGATAGTAACGGAGCCAAGACCGAGTCCCATTCCATAAGGTTTGCCGGACTTCTTCGCAGCAGGCTCGGGAACTTCCGGAGGCGCTTCGGCAGTTGTTGTGAGAATCTCCGCATCGGGTTCAGGCTGATATACCTCTTCTTCCGGCTGGATTGGTTCAGCTTCTTTAGGAGCCGGCGCTTCTTCATCAATATCCCGAGGCATATCGGACTCTTCAATAGGCAGGTTTATTAATTGTCCCTGTGGAGTAGAAATAATCATCTGACCCGGACCCATACCTGATTCAACTCCGGTTATAAGGTTCAGCACGTTCACGTTTCCCTCTACGCCATAAAAACGGTCGCCGTACTGTGAAGAAACCACCGACCAGAATTTTGTGCCTTTCACGGATGCTACCGATGTAGGCGTCTCAATCCGGAAAGCGCCTCTAACACCGGGGGTGATACTCGCCAGTACCCGACCACTCGATATTTTTACAGTCCTGACGGAATATTCTTCCCGAATCGCTACTTCGGAATTTTTCCGTATTTTAACGAGACTTTTATCTTTGGTAAATATGACCGCAACGAAACCGTCTTCAGCGGTCATAATCGCATCACCGATATGCAGCCCCATACCCATTTCCGCAGTAACATTGAATTCATTTTCGCCACTGGGTTTTACAAAGACCGTCCCTGTAGCTTTTAAAACCGTCGCAAAATAGGCTTGAGCGGCAAGCGGCAATGTCATCGAAGCCACAATGATGATTACAGATACTAATCTTTTCATAATAACACCTCTAATATTTATGATTTATCGTTTTTTGATATGACGCCAAGAATTATTTTTGAATCCAATAGCTCGATTATACTAAACTCCATCTTCGCTTCTTCTTCTGTTCCATCTGAAAATTTCAACTTTACAAAAAAAGACCGTACAAGCTCGACGTCAACCTGTTGAATCAGCGCTTTAAAGGGCGTATTAATGCCGGTTTTGACAAACCGGGTGACTTCCTTCCCGATCATATCCTGTCGGCTGTATTTCAACTTTGTGCAGAACGGTCGGGAACAACCCAATATCGTTCCATCTTTAAGAAACAAGATCGTATTGTCGTTGGATGAATCAATATCTCGAGTCAGCCGATCCCGGCTGTCGCGAACATCCTGATACATTTTGACCAGCTTTTCATTGAATTTTTTCAGTCGCCGGTACTTTTCTTCCATTTCTTCAAGATCTTTTTGCTGATTTAAAGCAATGCTGCTTAATAGAAGATCGTTATACTCCTCAATAAATTTCTTCAGTGTATACCCTAATCCTTCGATTGCCTCTAACAGCAATGAACTGTATTCAATCTCAATAGAAGTAATTTTCAAACCCAAATTATTTAATTGATCTGTATGTTTGAATTCCCAACGATCGATACCGGTTTTTATTTTTGCAATATTCTGTTCCTTAAATCCAGGTCCGGCGACAACGACATATTCCGGCAATACCGGGAACTCACCGATAATTTTTAAACTCTTCCGTTCTTTATTTGGGAGTAAATTCAGATCAAAACTGGTCGTAACCGCTGCATTGGCTTTTTTATTAATCACGTAAAGTAACTCCATTGGCTCCAGTACAACGGGAAAATCTTTGTTCGCCTGAGTATCAACTATCCGGCAATTTCTAGTAAAAAAGAGAATCACCGGGTTAATCAGCTGCCAGTCGGTATTCTGAGGAAATACTATTTTTTGCCCTTTTAAATCCATTAGTCTTGTAAAACGGGAATTTTTATCAACCACAACAAGACCGCTGAGATTGGTTAAATTGAATTTGAAAAGTGGTGTAAATTCGTAAAACGATTCCAGGTAAATGGCTTCATAATTTGAGACTAATGAGATAGCATCGGCTGTTTTTACGATTTGTTCTACAGCTGGAGACTGATTATCCAAATATTCATACTTTACACTGATTCCCTGAGATTTTTTAAAGAATTTACACAGATCATCAAAAATATTAATGGTCTCTTTTGAAATCTTATGATTTGGTAACAACCACTTAATCATCTTCAAAATATCATCCTTTTTTGCTATTTTAAATCTTTTATGTTCACTATTATGCTTTGTTCGAGCCGATCAAGATCAATAGGTTTTGAAATAAAATCCACAGCTCCCATCTCTATCGAATCGTTGGCAACATTCTGGTCTCTTACACCTGTCAGGATAATAACAGGAACTTTATTGTCCATCTGATTTATTCTTTCAAGGACCTCAAAACCATTCATTTCCGGCATTATTATGTCTAAAAGAACCAAATCGAAATCTTCGGATTTTAATTGGTTCAATGCATCCTTGCCGGACAGTGTAATAGTTGATTCAAATCCTTTATAATCCAAAAATTCCGAAAGAAAATTGCATACATTCGGTTCGTCATCAACTATTAATATTTTATTTCGGCTCATCTGATTATCTATCTTTCTGCATGACTCAACATTTTAAAATTATTTTAGGGATATATCAATATTTTTTGTTTCGCGTCAGTTGAATAATTTCCTCTTCCGTCATCATATTTATTGAAACCTGCGAAATTTTGGCGATAGTTCGTAATGGTAATATCAATTCATAGTCAATCGACTGGAATTCTTTCGATAAAAACACTGTAATCGTCCAGGGACCAGCGGCGATATTAAACATGGGATTGAATCGTTTAATTTGATCAAGCGATGCAGGCGAATCGACTAATCTCGTCAGGGCTTGTCCATTCTCATCGATCAATGAAATAACCGGAAAATATCGATACTCACCATAGGCAACTTTTTTCACAAATTGAGATGTAAAAACATAATCGTTCCCGGAAAATGAGTATTCAATATAATCCTTCCCCTCATTCTTATTTTTATACTTTAGGGTTTCCATCATCTCCTGAAGAATGGGAACCCGCATCTGGTAATCCACCGTAAAAAATAAAATGACTTTGTCTTTTTCCAGAGGAATTCTTTGAATTAACGGTTCGCCAATATTAATATCATAGGGATTGTTCAGAACACGGTTTAAGATTTCTTCGAAACTGTGGGTTTCACGGAAAAAATCTTTGACTTTGTTTGTAAAGTCATCCTGAATAATGTCATTTTTCTGAAATGGTATTGCGGCGTCATAGCTTGCAGACGGCTTTTCCGTATAGGCGTCTAAAAGATGTTCCAGAGCCTCGCCTATATTTTTCGTCGCCGCGGTCATTTCACGAACATCATCGAGTTTTCCATCGGTGGATATATCGATTTTTTCGACTGCCGGACGGGCTTCTTTTATTGATGGAGATGATCCGGTGATCTTTGGATCCAAAATCTCATCAAGCGCACCATTAACGACCATTATCAACTGTGCAAGATCAGATGATTTTTCTCTGACCGTTTTGTTCGCCAGCGTTTCCCAGCTGCCAAGGTCGGTCAGTTGCAGTTCAATTATAAATTCACCCTTTTTCCGCTGATATGCGCCAGACAAAACTAAATTCCTGGTATTTCTGAACCGTGTATCACTACGAATTTTTGAAAGTGCTTCGTCTAATTTCTCAGTTTTATACACATGGACATTTGAGTTCATTTTATAGTGGTCGATAATAAAATCAACAAACCCTTCTTTCAGCCAGTTTATTTCTGCATCGTTATATAAATTATCAAAAGACATCACCCACATATTAACCTGCGCGATTAAACCGGAACCGGATAACATCAATATTACAAGCAAAAACCGTAATAAATAGCTTCCTTTTCTTGCGTTATTCATCGTCGATCCTGCAGATTATTGTGAAGATTTGTAAAAGTATATTCAATTCTCTTGTTGTCTGTTCATACACATTAATTATTTATTAATGAGTTAAGTTCATTATATTTTAGTACGAAATCAAGTGTTTTTCGTCATGACGCATCATAGATTGATAAAATGGATTGTTATCACAAATGAATAAAACATTATCCACTCGCTTTATGATGCACCTTAGGATGGAATTTATTAAATTGGGGCTCGTAAAAATGGAAAGGCAGAAAATGACTCAGGACAGTGACAATAAAAACAATGAAACCGCCAATATTTCCCGCCCATTGAATTTTATCCACCAGATTATCGAGAACGATAATGCAAGCGGTAAATTCAAGAAACGTGTTCACACGCGCTTCCCCCCGGAACCCAACGGCTACCTGCATATCGGTCATGCCAAGTCGATCTGCCTTAATTTCGGTACCGCCGAAAAGTATAACGGCTTATGTAATCTTCGTTTTGACGATACAAATCCGACCAAAGAAGAAGAGGAATACGTCAATTCGATTATTGAAGACGTCAAATGGCTGGGTTTTGACTGGGATGACCGGTTATATTATGCTTCTGATTATTTCGATAAATTTTATGCATACGCTATTGACTTGATAAAAAAAGGCAAAGCATATGTCTGCGATTTGACGGCGGAAGAAATCCGGCAGACCCGCGGTTCACTGACGGAAGCTGGCAAAGAAAGTCCCTATCGAAATCGCAGCGTCGAAGAAAATCTTGATCTTTTTGAGCGTATGCGGAAAGGCGAATTTCCCGATGGAGCACGAACACTACGCGCTAAAATCGATATGGCGTCACCCAACCTCAATATGCGCGATCCGGTGATGTACCGCATTCTACACGCCGCTCATCATCGCACCGGCGATAAATGGTGTATTTACCCAATGTACGATTGGGCTCACGGTCTGGAAGATTCCATCGAGCGGATTACCCATTCCGTTTGTACTCTTGAATTTGAGGATCATCGTCCCTTATACGATTGGTTTCTCGATGAATTAGGCGCTTATCGTCCACAGCAAATTGAATTCGCCCGGCTGAATCTCACTTATACAATTATGAGCAAACGGAAATTACTTGAACTTGTTCAGGAAAACTTTGTAAAGGGTTGGGACGATCCTCGTATGCCTACGATTTCCGGAATGCATCGTCGTGGCTTTACACCGCAATCTATTCGCAACTTTGCTGACCGTATCGGCGTCGCAAAACGTGAGAGCATTGTTGACGTTGCTTTACTGGAATTCAGTGTTCGGGAAGATCTGAATAAACATGCTCTCCGCTTTATGGGAATATTGAATCCGCTGAAAGTGGTTATCGACAATTATCCCGAGGACTGGGAAGAAGAACTGGACGCGATCAATAATCCCGAAGACGAAAGCGCCGGCATCCGCAAAATACCGTTTTCTAAGGTGATCTATATTGAAAAAACCGACTTCATGGAAGATCCGCCGAAGAAATATTTCCGCCTCGCCCCGGGTAGAGAAGTTCGTCTGCGCTATGCCTATTTCATTACATGTACAGATGTTGTTAAAGACGAAACCGGAAATATTATCGAAGTACATTGCACTTACGATCCGGCGACCCGCGGCGGGGACTCTCCCGATGGCAGAAAAGTGCGCGGCACGATTCACTGGGTATCCGCCAAACACGCAATTACTGCCGAAGTCCGACTTTATGACCGCCTGTTTACGGTTCCGAATCCTTTGGGCGATAAGGCGGGCGGCGATTATAAAGAATTCATCAATCCCGATTCGTTGAAAGTTCTGCATAACTGTCTGATCGAACCAAATCTGAAATACGCTAAATCGGGATTGCAATTCCAGTTTGAGAGATTGGGCTATTTCTGTATAGATACTGATACAACTGACGATAATCTCGTCATCAACAGGACTGTCACTCTGCGGGATACCTGGGCGAAGATCGCTAAAAAGCATTAGCATTTTATAAACCCATTTCCGCCGCAGCGCAGCAAAGGTTAAATGGGTTTACAATGAGCGCAACACCGTAGCCGGAAAAAGTAAAACCGGTATTACACCTGTCAGGTTTATTAATTCCTCCCAAATTCAGATAAGATTAACTGATTAAACCTGACAGGTGTAGTAGTATAACCCTTATTTGAAAACAAGGCGTTTTTTCACTCAACGCAGTTGCTTGATATGATTCCGGTTGTGCCATGAACTTACACACGGCACGGAGAGCATTACGATTAAGCCTTATGCAAAATTACAAATGTAGTGTCGAACTATCCAATAATTAAGGTAAAATCAATTGTAAATTGAAAACATCAGAAAAATTCAAATAGAGGATTTATCTATCCTTGGGAGCAATGAATGTCTTTCTTATTTCTAACTTCTTTTTAACAGCAGGCAGGTTCTTTGTTTGATGTGGGGCATCTGGTGTTAAAACAACTGTATAATCTTTTTTCCCTGGTATAATTCTCTTAGACAACCAGCGCGAATCGATCATTATAGAATAAATCCCGGGCAGCAGGTCTGTAACTTCATAGTATCCCGATTTATCCGTATATGCTTCCCACTCCTGTCCCATTTCGTTTTGAATTATTATCCTGATTGTAGAAAGACCTTTTTCCTCAGGGTCAAACTTAGAATTTGTGTTGACATCGAGAAACAAATGTCCATTGATCGAACAAACTGACGTTATGGGAATTTGTAGAAAAATTGCCGAACCTTTTCGCACTGAAATATATTTACTAATTTCCCTCGAAAGGTTCAAGTAGGCAGGTAAAGTAGCAATGTCAACGGAAAAAGGGTATTCGCCCGGTTCTAATGGCAGAAACTCAAATTTCCCGTCTCCATCGCTAATTGCATTTTCATCTTTCAGGAAAAGCATAATTTGTGGCACACCAGGTTCATCAATGTCTCTGATACCATTACTATTCTTATCAATAAAAACTTCTCCATTAATTACGCCCTTCGTCTTTATAAAAGGTACCGGCACATAGAACCGGGAAGCTTTCCCAATTGAAGAACTAAAAGAAACTAAAATTCTCCAATCATTTAAAAACCTATTATTTACATAAGACTGCTTACTGATATCTATTCTTACATTAAAACTTTGCCCAAAAGCTTTAATCCCAAAATTAGATCGAATGCCAATGTTTGTTATTTTATTTGCCAGGTAACCTTTTTCTTTGCTACCAGTCCAGACTTTTCCCCTTGATATTAAAAATCCAATAGGTATATTTCGAATGGCAAAATTCATATCTATACCGCTAATATACCCAATCGGACTCGAATCAGAGCGAATAAATCTCTGATCCAGTTTAATACGTGAACGTTTGAAGTAGGAAACCCATTCACCTCTGATCTCATATCTTTTTTGTTTATCTTCATAAATTGGATTGAATTTGTCATCTAATTTGAAATACAAAGTCGGCATACCATATTGAAGTTGTTTTCGTATTTGAAGGTCTAAGGAATTTAATCTGCCCTTATATCCATTCGAGTATAATTCCCTGCGAAAATTTAAACCAAGATTCATTGTCGGCAAATCTTTATAATGAAGAAACGAACGTGTTCTAACATTATGAACGAAAACCGAAGAATCTTTTTTTGTCATAGATAAATTTTGTTTATAAGCATGATAACTGCCCCATAAGTAAAGGTAGGACTTTGGCAGCCATTTAGAAGAAATAACCGCCCCATATTTGCCTTTTTCTGATCCCGTGTATGACCTGCCTGCAGCGTGAAGACGTCCTAATAATTGTACAGAATTTATTTTTGTTATGGCGCGTAGCTGCAAAGCTCCGCCGACAGGATTACTACTCTTATTCGATTTACTTAATCCTGCTAATGCTCCAAATGAGCGACTTTTCTTTGTATCAAACACTCCCTCCATTGTCACTAAATGCGTTTCCTTTTTACATATATAGGATGAAGACAGCTCAAGTTTGTCTGAAGGACGATAATCAGCTAATGCTGATGTAATAGAATAATCATAATATAACCGCTTGCCGCGAAATAAATATAAGTTGACTTTGTCAAATTTATATCCAATCCGACATCCACGACTCAGATCACCCATTGGCTGGTAACCTGTCAGCGCTAATTCACCAGTTCTATTCATCAAGGGATTAGATTCTACTAACGCATCACCTAACAAAATATTCCAATTTTTAGAAGCGAGTTTAAATTTAACACGCTCGGTTACAGGTTTCGGAGTTTGATCAATAGGAACCGATTGGAGTTTTTGCGTCAGCTCTAATTGAGTTGAATAATTACCCAGGTCAATAGATTCAGTGTTTGCAAATATTTGAATCTCAGGGTATTTACCTTTCTCAATTTTTCTTGTAGAAAAACCAATATTTATCGGAATAAAAGGATATAGTTTCTCGCTTCTTGAATCTCGCTTTTTGATTTGAATGACATTAATCTGCACCGTTTTTTCATCAGTAATATCAATCTCTTTCTTTTTCGCTGATAATGAAGTTGCAGCTAAAATAATTGAATATGGAATATCAGGTGAAGTGGATTTTGGCGCTTTAAAAAGTAATTTAACAGGGAACTTCTTCTGAGGTGATAAAATTATTCTGTCTATTAATTCAATAAGATCCCAGTCTGTAGGAATTTCAGCCTTTATGAGTATTGTATCTGTTATATTACCATCATTCTGTACCACATAAGTCAAAGAATCAACTTTTCCCGGGATAATCTGTTTTTCTTTGATAAAGGTCAACAGTCTAATAGCCGGTCTTGGGTTTATTTTCATTTCTGCAAAAGATGTATCAATATATGATTTGCAAGTCATAATTAGCCAGAGCTTGTAAGTGCTATCTGCACAGGCAGTTTTAGGAACTGTGAAAGTTATTCGAACTCTCTCTTTGGATTGAGGCTTTATGAATGAAGGACATCTAAAGGAGATTATTTCCCAGTTTTCAGGGAGAAAAACTTTGAAATTTAGATCCTGTAGTGTATCTGAGTTATTATATATAAGAAAAACAAAAGTTGGAAAGGTGTTTGGATCAAGATTTCTTGGTGGAGGAGCCTTAACTGTAATTTCTCTAAAAGCAGACTTTTTATGTACAATAACTGAATCAACTGCTAAACTATCGTTGATCTGTAATAATATGTTATCGTCTAATGTTGTGCTATCAATGGAAGTACTATATTGAGAAAATGCGTTAGAAATAGAAATAAAAAATAGTAATCCAAATAATATCAGCAAATAAAAGCGCATTCATTTATTTAATGCAACAACGACTTATCCGAACGTAGTTGTTTTATTTTTTTATCCCTTTTATCTCGCTTATCTCTGTTATCTATTTGTTTTTCAGTCGCTTCCAAAATAAAAACAGCTTCTATACTATAATTGGAAGGAGGATCGCTCCAGTCAAGCTTTAAGCAAAAATCAATATCAACATTTCCGGAAGCCCTACCCGCAGTAACTTCACTTTTTTGTAAACTGACGGGTCTGTATCTGCTTTCAGATTCGCTGCTTAATTTCCATAGTAAATCGTAATGCGGTTTATTCAAGTTCACCGGTGTAAAATAGGGCTGCTCGGTTATTATGAACAAACTCCAACTTGAT
>JAUVYH010000167.1 GCA_030603165.1 Fidelibacterota bacterium | reverse complement strand
GAATTATTTGGAAAGATAGAATATGACCCGGACTATAATTACAAAGAACAGCGGATGAAAATTTGAAAGTTTTAGTCGATACCTGTATATGGTCCCAGTCGTTACGGCGGAATATATATAAAAGTAATCCGGTTGTTATTGAACTTATTGAATTAATTAAGGAAGTTAGAGTTCAAATGATAGGGCCAATCCGCCAGGAGTTATTATCAGGCATTCGATCGACAACTCAGTATGAAAATCTAAAAAATCATCTCTCATCTTTTCCGGATTTAATGATAAAAACACGAGACTACGAGAAGGCTGCTGAATATTATAATCTGGCCCGTAAGAATGGAATACAAGGATCAAACACCGATTTTTTAATATGTTCAATATCCAACAGATATAATATGCCCATATTTACCGTTGATAAAGATTTTGAATTATTTAAGAATATTTTACCAATCGAATTATATCAGATCAGAAAAATTTCTGAATAAATTTTCTCTAACAAACTTGAACGAACTTGTGAAGCCAACAGTGAGGACGGTATGATGAATTTGGAGTTTGTTATAGGATAGAAATAGATATATCACTGAAACCAAATGTAAATAAAAAGGTTGAAAATCGTGTGTATAATACTGTATATTATTATGTGATACAAGGAGAATTAAGATGATTGAGAAACACACAAGAATAAACATTACATTGCCAAAGTCGCTTGAGCAGGAACTTGCCTCTGTAGCTAAAGAATTGAACGATAAGAAAAGTCATATTATTGCCCGTGCGCTGAACCTTTATTTTGATGAATTAGATACTCTAATCGCTGATAATAGATACAAGAAGTACAAAGAAGGTAAGACAAAGACCTATACGCTTGCTGATTTGGATAAAGTAATCGGGCAATAA
This sequence comes from Fidelibacterota bacterium, assembly GCA_030603165.1. Taxonomy (GTDB): domain Bacteria; phylum Fidelibacterota; class UBA2242; order UBA2242; family UBA2242; genus UBA9312. The sequence continues at coordinate 6,224 of JAUVYH010000167.1, read as the reverse complement.
ATTGTATAAAGTCGAATTTCTCAAGGAAGCGGTTGAAGAATTAAGTCAAATAGATTCGATTTGGCAAAAACGTATCCTCAATAAAATTAAAATTCTTACGGATAATCCTAAACATCTGGCAAATAATATCAAAAAACTCAAAGGTAGATACCATGAATATTATCGACTGCGAGTTGGCGATTATAGAATAATATATAGCATAGAAAAAGATCGTTTAGTAATTCTTATTGTTCGTGTAGGTCATAGAAAAGAAATCTATTAAAGCTTATAGAATCGGCTCGAATAATTGGAAAGCATCGAACCAAGAAGGCTGTCGTTACTGAAGCATTAATAGAATATATTGAGAGAAGAAAACAGATAGATGTTCTTGAATTATTTGGAAAGATAGAATATGACCCGGACTATAATTATAAAGAACAGCGGTTAGTATTCCGATTGGAAGTTAAAATACACACCAAGTTATATCCCCCTTTTATTCCCCCTTTACTAAGGGGGATTTACAAGGATTCCCCTCTAAAAAGTTGAACGAAGAGAAATCCCGATTTTCGGGGAGGGGTGTCCGAAGGACGGGGTGTGTTACTCTCTAAAGTCGGAACAACTGGCAAAAGCCATTTTATCCCATCGAATAAATTTCTCAGAGACAAGCGGTTTGTATTGCCGGGAGCATCAAATCCACTCAATAAATTGTCTGCCTGTGCCGGCACGGCAGTTACGATTTTTATTAATTTTACATGAAAAATGAAAATAATTTATTTACTGCCAAATTACATGAAATATTTTAATAACCCCGCCTGCTAAAGAGCCTGTCTATCCGGCAGCTGCCGGACGCAGACAGGAAACGGCGGGCAGGTCTGCGCTCTCTGTCCCGATTGGTCGGGATTAAATATAAAAACCCTTTTCGAGTTAGGTCTAACTAATCTTTTATAGAAAGTAAAGTCAAGATATAAAAAAATGTTTAAACAATATATTAGATACTGTTTCAGGAAGCCCTAATTACAGACTCAGGTCAATAGATAATACCCACCTCATAGCAAAATTATCTTTTTTATCCACAGGATGGGATACCCAGAAAGGGAAGTGAATACCTATCAGAATCGTTTCCAGGGCGTTGAATTCCACACCGATACCGGCATCGTATTTGAATTGATTCAGTGAGGCTTTAGCGAAAGATTCCGGTATTATACCTGAATCGAAAAAGAGGATCAGGTCGAATATTGCCGGATCGACAGTGGCGAAACTCCAACGGACTTCTGTATTACTGGTAAGGATATTTTTTCCTTTAGGTGATGTGGCGCCGTATCCGCGCATATCACCGGCGCCCTTGACCAGGCGGAATGATTCAAAACTCAAATTCTCCAGTGTATTTTTACCGAAAAAATAAAAATATCGTTGTCTGGGCATTTGACCATTTGAAGCGCCAAAAAAGATTCGTTCGTAGATCCATGATTTTTTTGAGGGACGGAACTTTACCAGTGCATCTACAACCAATTTTGTATATTCATAATCGGTTTCAAGCCGCGGAATACCGGCGCTTATATTAATACGTAAGATATGCCGGGAGTTACCCCAGTTGTGAAAATTGACAATATTTATGAAAGGATTAAACAGCTTTCCCCGTTGCCATTTGTCAGCGTTCAGAAACTCCAGGGTGCGCACATTCAGGTACTTTGCCCCAAAACTAATTTTTTTATAACCTTGAATTTGGTGCAGCAATGGATATTGGATTTCTCCCAGGTAAAATTCCGAGCTGACGGTGGTTTCGTGTAATCCAAAATAATCCCTTGACCGGAATTGAATACGAGGCTGAAAAAAAAGCGCTAATAAAGACGTACTGTAACTGATATCGTATCCGACGGTTTGACTTTTTAAGCCATAGTTTAGCCCTATAGTCCATTCGTCCAGACTCTGGGCAGGAAAGAGCGGGCGCATATTGATCCAATAGCGACCACGTAATTTTATTCCGATGCGGCTCACATCTCGTTTATTAAAGTCGAAAGTGGGATAGTAAAAAATCTGGTATGCATCGATACTCGGAATGCCAATCAGGAAATTGAAAAGTATCTTATAGGGATAATGATTGTTCAGGCGGTTGAATTCCCAAATATTTCTGTGAGGATCGAGTGATATTTTTCGAGTGGGGTAGCGTGAATATAACAAGACTGTATCCAGACCTGTTGTTGATAATTTGGTGACTGTCCATAAGGTGTCGGAATTCGCATTAACCGCCATGATTTCTATCGGCAGCGCATTTAATGCGGCGCCTTTTACTACAACCCTGGTGACATATGTGCTATCCCGGCGCCGGAACTCTTTATTAACTCGTTTGATTTTAAGGTCCGGTATGTTTTTTGACTCAACCCAGAGTTTGTACAGTTGATTCAAATCTTTCCCGCTTTTTACTTCTACCAACCGGAAAAAATCATGCGAGTTTGCCGGACGATATTTATATTGGGTCAAAAAGTCATGAATGCAATCCCGGAATACCGAGTCGCCGACAATATAATTGAGCATTTCCAGAACTTTTTGACCTTTGAAATGATGTATCTGCTCCAATAGAACAGGCGCGTCACTCTTTTTGGACGATGTATAGAGCGGTTGACCAATATGTTCCCGATCAACTGTGAGGGCGGCTAATCGTAATGCAATTTGAGAATAATTGGTGTAATCTTCATTTTTTAAATGATATCGCTTGATGAGTTTCTGATAGTTATTTGTCATGTATCTGCTTGCCGCATAACTTGCCATTCCCCCAACAATCCAATCAGGATTTTCGGGATCTTCAAAAATAAAATAGTTGAAATATTCTTTTGCAATAGCATGGGCTAAACTGTAAATACTACCATAGTCCAGGAATGACAGATTCCGGTATTTCTTAGACTCAAGAATGACCAGATTCGATGTAGTAAAACCTGTTGGTATTTTTGCTGATGTCAGTGATAACTGTGAGTAAGGATAGTCTATGATAAGTTGTGAATAGGTGTTTAAAATATCTTTGATAATGTAATGCACGATTTTCGTTTTGGATCGGGTATAACTTCGTTCATTGCTTTTTGGGATGAGTAAGTGGACAGAAATCTGTTGAACAGAAAAGGATTTCATAGTATAAGATGCAGAAAAAACAACGGCAAGTTCCTTGATTCTGGAAGATTGAAATGTATGTAGCTTTTCCTTTTTGTTGATAGAATCCACAGATAATGGGGCAAGAGAACTAATGACGTTGTAATGATCAGGCAACCGGATTGAAAAATTATAGATAAAAGGAAAACTGCAGGAAGGTTCAACGTTATTGTATTTTGATGGCGTCCATCCTTTATTGGTAAGACGTTCAACCATCGGATAGAATCTAATCAACTGGGTTGTTGAACCGCTGTAAGTCGGACACTGGATATGATTGCCCCTGGGGATTGTCAGCGTAAAATCAATTGAGATTTCCACAGAATCGCCGGGTGAAAGAGTCGTCGGCAACAGGACCGCCATCGACAGAGTTTCATCGTTATAATATTCGCATTTCGAATCATTTGATGTTACCGATTGAATGCTCATTTTGACAGGATCATTCAGTAGATTCTCGCTTTGTTGGTAGAAAGGGCTTTTAGTACTGCGAAAGGCGTTTGGACTTAAATGGAAATATACAGTGTCGATGGGCAGTTGAGCATTATTGATGATGCTAACCTGTTCATGCCCGTATATCGTATGCGCCGGTTCTGAAAATTGTAATTTCAGGTTATACCTGACTTCCAGCAGGGCGCCCTTTAATATGAACGGACAGGTCATTAATATTGCCCATGAAACAAGGATCGTCAAATATTTCCGAAGCCTTGAAAAAAGGTTCATCTGGCAAGAGTGATTATATGTATGTAAATAGATTCTTTTGGCAATTTCCATGTACTGGAAATATAATTGAAATATTTGAATTTACAAGAGGGGATTGAGACTTCTGCGAATATTGACACTTCGATCGAATTGTTATAAATTAACCCGCTTTTTCAGCCTCTATAGCTCAGTTGGTATATCAGCGGCCTCTTAAGCCGACGGTCGTAGGTTCGAACCCTACTCGGGGTACACAGGTTTTCCGACGACAAATCCAATAATTTTAATTCGACACTATATGACAGGAATAGACAGAAATAGACACTTTTAGACAAAAAAATAGCACAGTTATAGCGCACTTTTATTTTTTCTCGACGAGCGCCCTACGTTCTTTTAAGCCGTGGGTCGCAGGTTCGATCCCTGCTGCACTCACATAACATAGATCGCCCGGCAACTGCCGGGTTTTTTATTACGTTTCTCGTCGAGAAAATGGTGAAATCGGTTGCTGTTTTTCGACATGGAAATATATACAATCGCCAATGTTTTATATCCAATTTCGGGTGTTGAAAATGTATCCAATACGGACAGGAATAGACACTTTTAGACAAAAAAACAGCACAATTACAGCACACTTTTTTTATCTGTAGAGTGACTCCCTACGTTTAGGGTTGGTTAACAAATAGAAATAAAAAAAAGCACCTATCAAATAGGTGCTTTATCTTTTTTCTTTTCAAAATTATCGGATCAACGCATCTAATCCACGTACTGATTTTCTGTAATTTTCATCTAACAAATCCACATAATTTTCAGTAGTTTTTATGGATTTGTGCCCCAATAGCTGAGATACAGTGTATAGATCTGCCTTACCATTCTGCAACAATAAACTCCCGAATGTTTTCCTCAATGAGTGCAGATTTGTACCCTTTATCCCCGCTAGTTTGTAGTATTCCCTGAGTGCCTAAATTTTCTTGGACACGATTAGAGTTAATATTAACTCTAATCAGAAAAGGAAGAGATAATTATGACAACAGGAGAAGGAATGAAAACCGAAGTTACCCCCGGGATCAAACGTCGTTACATAACCAGAGAATACAAAATGAAGATCCTGCAGGAATATGACAGTTGTACACGAGTTGGTGAAAAAGGAGAGCTGTTGCGACGTGAAGGTCTCTATTCGTCATCGGTCACCGCTTGGCGGCGGCAGTTGCTGAAAGGTAATTTAGATAATCAACGTCTGTTAGCGATTGAAGTAGAAAATCAGCAGTTAAAGCGGAAATTAGAAATTGCCCAAAAAGTCATTGATGTTCAAAAAAAAATCTTAGATATCTCCGAAATTGGTTTAAACAGGAAATAAAGGATGTTTATATTAAGTCAATTCAAATTTTGGGTCTGGATATAGATATGAAAACATCCTGTTATTTAATGGGAATATCGCGCTCCACCTACTATTCCTGGCAGATTAAAAAGGACGAAAACAAGCCACGTCCCCGCAAGCGATATAGCGCCAGTCATGTGTTGAGTGAAACAGAGAAAGCATTTGTTATATTTTTGTTGTTATCCGAAGAATACATGGACAAAACGCCTTATGAAATCTATTTCAGTGAGCTGGACAGGGGAAATTATCACTGCTCAATCCGTACGATGTATCGTTTGTTGGCGAAGAGGGAACTGGTAGTTGAACGGCGGCGGGGACATCGGCGGATGAATTATTCAAAGCCGGAATTGCTGGCTAACAAGCCGAACCAGGTCTGGAGTTGGGATATTACAAAATTGAAAGGTCCGCAGAAATGGATGTTTTTTTATCTGTATGTTATTCTTGATATTTACAGCCGATATGTAGTGGGGTGGCTGATTGCCCGGCGTGAATCAGCTCAGTTGGCAAAGGAGTTGATAGAAGTCACTTGTAATCGACAGGGTATCGAGACCAATCAGTTAACCATCCATTCAGATCGTGGCGCTCCCATGAAGTCAAATAGCGTAACTCAATTAATGGATACACTGAATGTGACAAAATCGTTAAGCCGTCCCCATGTAAGTAATGACAACCCTTATTCGGAGAGTCATTTTAAGACATTGAAGTATAGACCGGATTTTCCGGAACGTTTTGGCTCAATACAGGATGCACGCGCAATATGTAGAAAATTCTTTGAATGGTATAACTGCGAGCACTATCACTCCGGATTAAATTATCTGACGCCTTATAGCGTTCATTATGGTGAGAGTATGAAAAGTATTCAACAGCGACAACAAACGCTCAGTGAGGCTTATAGACGCTTTCCAGAACGGTTTAGAAATGGCAAGCCACAAGTTTTAGGTCAACCAATTGAAGTATGGATTAATCCCGAAAAGTCGGGAAGAAAAAGGAAAATCAAATGATAACTCTAAACGTGTCCAATTTTTCTTGACATTTAGCG
>JAUVYH010000248.1 GCA_030603165.1 Fidelibacterota bacterium | reverse complement strand
AACGTTTTGTAGATAAAAGAGGTTTTTGCGAAGCAAAAATTTGGGTGAGTGCCGTTAGGCACAACCCTTTTATACTGTTATGCAGTGTGGTTGGGTATTTCCAGTTATGAGATATCATTGTTCATCTTCCCTCTTGATTTTTTTAATTAAAATTGAACAACACATCCTAATTATTGAGCTGATACAACCGTTCCTCTGGCACTATTTACATTGATTTATTTGTCACTCACTTGAATCTGGCTCCAGCAACTTTGTCCCGAAGCGGAGCTGTTATTACAATCAGATCGACGACTGTAAATAGTTGGCCAGGGCGCAAGGCCTACAATAATACTTGCCAGGAAGAAATAACGGGTAACGCACATTTGGTCACCCGAAGGTTCTGGAGTGTGGTGTTCAACTCCCACACCATGACCCATCTCGTGCAAGGTGGTAACTATTATAAGTTTTCCAATTATTGCCTCAATCTCTTCATTCGTCAAGACAAATTTATCGTCTGCGTTCATTTCCAACTCCACAGTTTTCCAACTTTGTTTAACAATTTCATCAACAAAAACAGCGACATATTTGGTAGAGGCAGGTGACTTCTGGTCCAGGGTTGAAAAGACACAACCGAATGGATCTCTCCCCTTTAATATTATTTCTCCTTTTTCTTTCATTACAACATGCAGGGCGTGCTGGTCCACTATATGGCCAAAACCCGAGGTATTGAAATTAACTACCCGTTTTTCCGGATCAACAGTCAGCCGGTAATACGAATTACTCCATTCATCCTCACCGGTCCAGCCATCCTCGCCGATATAGAAAACCCGCAAACCAGATGCAATGTCAAAACCAGACTGCGCAACCAGCCCATCTTCATCTCTCACAAATAGTTCTTTAATCTGTGGGTTGAGACGTTCGTACCGGTAATTTTCATCCTCAAATCCCCGATATTCCTCATAAAGAGATATGCCGTCACCATTGCTGTTTTGTCCGGAAGGTTCGGGGTCTTCGTCCCAGTTTTCATCTTTGTCGTAAACATTGTGCTGGTTTTCCCAGTAATCAGCAATACGGTCTTCATCCTGGTCATGCGGAATATTAATGTAATCGTCACCATTTTCGGCTTTACATTCATACCATAGACCATCTACATTGACTCTTGCTTTCAATTTTCCCCATGCACCATAATCATATGATTGTATCGCTACAACAGCTTTATTCAAGGTTTCGGTTGTTTCTATTATCCACTCACCATCATTCTCTCCATCTTTAGTTTCGATAAAACCTTCCTGGTTATCGACAAACTCAAAGTCATATCCTTCTTCCTCCCCGGAATTCAAACAATAACCTTTTTCGTTGCTTACTTTATAAAGTGTAAACTCCCATTTACCTGCTAAATTCTCATCTTCTTCTATCTCTGCGGTGATTGAAATAGTATTCTCTTCTTTTGCTCCCATCGGAAGCCAGTTTTCATCTGCCTGGTGAATAATCGGCTTGACGTCAGGGCGTTTCTTGATATCCCATGTACAGATATTCCTGATATAATCGAGCCCGCCAGGGCTTTTCATATGAATCGAGTTATCATAGTTCCCGCTCATTTTTTCATCCGCAATAACCCGGACTTGGGTATCGAAGGCCAGCATATCATAAGAAATAAAATTTGAGCCGATTTCCTCAACTTTTACCGGATTTTCCGTTTCATAAGGACCAACAAACATCTTACCGGCAAAAAACCCTGCCATTGCCACAGAAGAGGTCAGGTTTGTGGAGCTCCCTTCTGCATAGTAATGATTATGTGTGCAGGTTGTGGCAAAAGATAAATCGGCACCGCTATTTTTTAGGAAAAAATAGGTTCCGTTTGGAATGGTATTTGCTAACGGGTCATTTTCTGAAAGGCTGTAATAAATCCAGCCCATATAAATGGCGTTCCCGCTTCCATTTCCCTCTCCTGAGTATATTTCTTCAGACAATGTGCCAACACCTTCGGTGATATAAGTTCCGCTTTGTTCTCCCGACCAGGTAGAACCATCATCTTGAAGGCGTACAAATTGCCCCACCAGTTTTCCATCCCCATCTTGAACATCAACACGGTCAATTTCTTTCCATTTGACGTTAATATTCCATTTAGTCGTTCGTTCTCCAACTTTAGGATGAGCACCGACTTCTATTTGAGTAACATTTATTGTCCCTTCCCATTTAATTTCATCTTGAGCGTTTACGGAAATTCCCAACATTACAATAACAGTCACACAAACAATTAATATCATTGTTCTGTTCATAAAATAACCTCCACCTGTCTAACCGAATCAATTCAATTAAAAATCAATGTCTATCTATGATAATATCTAATAATAATCTAAAGCCTCAAAGATACGGTTAAGAATTACTCAGATCCTATAGGTTTTTCGCTAAAAGTGGGTGAATTATTGTCCTGGTACACCGTCCTTATTTATCTAATTTCAAATGTTGAGACCTGACTCAATTTCCCCAAATTTATTTCATCCAAAAATTATTCTTTTTTTTGTATGTTATTTCTTTTATCCTCATACATCTTCTTATCAGCTATCCGGATTAACTCATCCATGGGTAGGGGACTATCAGGGGCATACTCCGAAAAGCCGATGCTGAGATCTATCTTGTAGGGTTTCTTTAGGAAGTGATTTAATTTAGTTAAATCTCTATTTAATCTTTCTTTGATTAAGGATGCTTCTTCTAAAGAGCTATCCGGGAAGATCAGTAAGAATT